>CAMVIC010000265.1 GCA_947167435.1 uncultured Clostridia bacterium
GCGGCCAGCTCGTAGATGATCGCCTGGTCCGCCGCCTCCGGGTCGCTGAGGGCCAGGGGGCGCAGCGGGCTCAGACTCACGCTGCCGTCCTCGTTTATCGTATAGTCCGCAAGGCCAAGCTCCGCTCCGCCCTCCTTGTCCGTGCCCGAGAGCAGCAGGGTATTGCCCAGGGCGGCCATGGCGGTGACCGGCTGCTCATAGCCGAAGGGGCAGAGCTCCTCCGAGCGGAGGACCCATTCCAGCTCCGGCTCTTCTGCAATCGCGCTGTCGGCACTCGACGGCTCTGTTTCCGGCGCTGCGGTGACGGCGGCGCTCTCCTGTCCGGCCGGGGCGCCGCAGGCGCAAAGCTGCAGCAGCAGCGCACAGAACAGAATCAGACAGATGCTCTTTTTCATGTTGCTTACTCCTTCACAAAGCCGCTGTACGCGGCAGTTGTTTTGTCCCACACTCTTAATAACGCAAAAAACGGGGCGGAAGTTTCAGAAAAACGAGAAAAAATTTTAATAATCTACTAAATCATGATATCATGTTTAAGCGGACCGGAATCTTAATCTTTCTTAATTCGCCCGGGAA
Organism: uncultured Clostridia bacterium; assembly: GCA_947167435.1. Next base: position 574 of record CAMVIC010000265.1, read on the forward strand.
CCGATATTCTGCTTGACGGAGCGGCTCTGTCCCTGTCGGGATGAGACCGGCGAGGGCTGAATCTGCGGGTATCGGAACACAGGCCTGGGAGGATACGGGAAAACCCGACCCTGGAGAATGAAACGCATTTTCCAGGGTCGGGTTCTCTGTTTTCGGTTTTAAGTCTGAAAACTGCCTTTATTTTTGCAGCGTTTTCAGATAGCCTTTGGCGTCCTTGATGAAGCTGGCGATGATCAGCAGGATCACAAGGCCAATGGGAAAGGCCGCGATGATGGACACGGTCTGGAGGTTATTCATGCTGCCCTCGGAGAAAATCAGCGCGATGGGCAACAGAATCAGCAGGATGGCCCAGAAGAGCTTCATCCGGCCGCTGGCCTCTTCGTCGTCCCGGATCTCCTTATAGCTGTAGGCGGAGGCCACCAGGGTGATGCTGTCAAAGGAGGTGGCATAGAAAGCAATCATGGAGAGAACCAGCAGCACCAGCACCACCGGCGCCAGAGGCAGGGTGTGGATAATGGCGATGACGGTCTGATAAATGTCGCCGGAGGCCTCGTAGAAGCCGATGGCGTCGAAGATGCCCTTCATCTGCAGACCCAGGCCGTAGTTGCCCAGAATGATGAAGGAGATGAGGGTGCTGGACATGCCGAAGATATAGGCGCCCAGAATCACCTGCCTGACGGTGCGGCCCCGGCTGATGCTGCCCATGAAGAAGGGAGAGGCCACGCACCAGACCAGCCAGTAGGCCCAGTAGAAGATGGTCCAGTTCTGGGGGAAATTTGTGGTGCGCAGGGGGTCGGTCCAGGTGCTCAGGCCCACAAAGTTCTGCACCGTGTTGCCCAAGGCGCTGATGCCGGTCTCCACGATGTACTTGGCCTGGCCGCCAAAGAGCAGCACGAACAGCAGCAGCGCGCCGAAGAGGTACATGCAGACATTGGCAAGCCACGAAACGCCCCGGATGCCGCGCATGACGCAGACGGTGTAGACCACGCAGGTGACCACCAGAATGGCGATGGTCAGATACTTGGAGCTCTGCACGCCGATCAGGTCGGTGAGGGCGGCGGAGAGCAGGGGCGTTGCCACGGAGAAGGTGGTGGCGGTGCCGGCGATCAGAGCGACCACGGCCAGCACGTCGATGAGCTTGCCGGGGAGCCTGTCGGTCCTGTCCCCCAGAATGGGGCGGCAGGCCTCGGAATACTTCTGCTTTTTGCAGCCGCGCACATGCAGCATGAAGCCGAAGCAGGCGGCCAGGGTGGCGTAGAAGCTCCAGACGATGGGACCCCAGTGAAACAGGGGATAGGTGGAGGCCCATTCCTGAATAGAGCCCAGCTGGGTCACGTGGGGTTCCTCGGCGTAGTAAATCCACTCGAAGAAGGAGTAGAACAGAATGTCCGCCGCAAGGCCGCAGGTGAACACCATGGCGCCCCAGGTGAAAAAGCCGTACTGGGGTTTCTCCCCGGGCTTGCCTAGGGTGATTTTGCCGATATCGGAGAAGGCGATCCACAGGGAGACCAGGAAAATTCCCAGGCCGACCAGCAGATAATAGCTGCCGAACTCGTCGCCCAGAAAGCCCCGGATGGCGCCCAGAGCGGCGGTGGAGCCGGTGGGGTTCAGAACGAAATACAGGCAGAGGATCAGAATCGCGGCGAAGGGGATGACGGTGGTTGCCGGGTCGATGGTCCGAAGCCCTTTCCGGCCGTATTCTTGCTTTTTCATGGCTGTGCCTCCTTAATGCCCGCGTAGCGGGGATCCATGCGGATCAGCTCGTCCAGACTGTCGATTTCGATCACGTCCCCCGGGTCCATGGGGCGGATGCCCAGCCGGTACGTCCCGGGGTAACAGAACATGGGCACGTCGTCCCAGTAGATCTGGCGGTTTTGCTTCTCTTCAAATTCGATCTCCAGCTGACGCCGGAGCTTTCTGCCGTCCTCGGCGCTCCAGCGGGAGATGCTGTATAACTGCCAGCCGCCCTTGCCGCCCTGGCGGCTGCAGCCGGTGACCAGGCCATTTTCCACGGTCATGAGCCATTCCTTCGTCTCTCCGTCGGTCCAGACCGCGTTGTAGCCGGAGCGCTCAAAGTCCGGCGCGAGGATGGCGGGGTTATAGATGATCTGATCCGCGTCCAGAATGATGGCGTTTTCCAGGTACTGCCGCGCCATATACAGAGAGGCGATGTTGTTGCAAGTGTCATACCAGGGGTTCTCAATGAGCCGCAGGCCCGGGTATTCCCGTTCCAGCGAGGCAAACTGCTCCTTCAAATGGCCCACTACCACGTAGATCTCCCGGATGCCGTTCTCCTGCAGGGCGCGGATCACCGTGTCGATCATGCGCGTACCCTGAACCTCTACCAGCGGTTTCGGCACCGTCTCCGTCAGCGGGCGCATCCGCTGTCCGAGCCCGGCGGCCATGAGAATGGCCCGTTCCACCTTATACATGATATTCCTCCTGCACCAGCCGGGTATAATCCTTGGCGTAGCGGTACTGCCGCAGGGCATACTCTCCGAATTCCACGCCCAGGGAGCGCTTGTACTCGCACCAGTTGCTCCACAGCAGACCGCACACGGCGATGTAGCAGTAGATCTTGCAGCGTGTCTCCGGCGGGCAGGCACCT
>CAMVIC010000266.1 GCA_947167435.1 uncultured Clostridia bacterium
CTGGCGGTGGAAGACGCTGCTCTGGCCAAAAAGCTGGCAGAAGCCAGAGCGCTTGACAAAGACAAAACCCTCTCTGCCGATCGGGAAGTTCACGAAATGTACCTGTAATTCAAATCTGGAGGAATATCAATGCATTATTCAGCAAGTCTCCTCAGTGCGTGCACCGGGCACGCTGTCGTCTGATGGGCGGCTTTTTTGGCGCAGTCTCACACCATGACGTGGCTCTGGAAGTATTCTTCGGTGTGGACTATCACAGCCATCTTGGAACGCGCAGAGCCGGAATGGTGATCTGGGATCGGGAGGAAGGTTTTCACCGCCAGATTCATTCCATCGAGAACTCCCCTTTCCGCACGAAATTTGAAAAAGACCTGAACGAGTTTCACGGCTGCAGCGGCATCGGCTGCATCAGCGATTCCGACCCGCAGCCCTTGCTGGTTCGTTCACATCTGGGCCTGTACGCCATCGCCACAGTCGGCATCATCAACAATCAGGAGCAGTTGTTGGAAACCTACTTCTCCGGATCCGGCAACCAGTTTATGGCAATGAGCTCCGGAAATGTGAACAGCACGGAATTCGTGGCGGCGCTCATCAACGAGAAAGACGATCTGCTGTCAGGCATCCGCCATGCGCAGGAACTGATTGACGGTTCCATGACCATCCTGCTGCTGAAAAGCGACGGCAACATCATCGCCGCCCGGGACCGCGTGGGCCGCCTGCCGGTGCTGGTGGGGAAAAACGGCGAGGGCTACTGTGTCTCCTTTGAGTCATTTGCCTATCAGAAGCTGAACTACCACAATCATTACGAGCTGGGCCCCGGCGAAATCGTGGAAGTTACGGCGGATGGGTATCGTTCTCTGTCTCCCGCCGGTGACAAGATGAAAATCTGCGCCTTCCTGTGGACCTACTACGGCTATCCCAACTCCAACTACGAGGGTGTCAATGTAGAGGTCATGCGATACCGCAACGGCCAGATCATGGCCCGGGACGAGGCAGCCGCCGGCACGATGCCGGAAGTGGATTACGTGGCAGGTGTCCCGGATTCCGGGCTACCCCATGCCATCGGCTACGCCAATCAGAGCGGGAAAACCTTTGCCCGTCCCTTTGTAAAATATACGCCCACCTGGCCCCGTTCCTTCATGCCTGCCAACCAGAAGGTCCGGGATCAGGTCGCAAAAATGAAGCAGATCCCTGTCCCTGACTTGATTGAGGGGAAAAAGCTATTGTTCGTTGACGATTCGATCGTCCGTGGGACACAGCTCCAGGGCACGGTGGACTTTCTGTATGAATCCGGCGCGGCAGAGGTTCACATGCGCTCCGCCTGCCCGCCGATCATGTATGGCTGCAAGTATCTCAATTTCTCCCGTAGCACCTCCGATATGGACCTGATCGCCCGCCGCATCGTGGCGGAGCTGGAGGGCAAGGAGGGGGAAAAGCATCTGGAGGAATATGCAGACAGCACCACAGAGCGCGGCAAATGTCTGCTGCATGCCATCTGTGAGAAGCTGGGCTTTGACTCTCTTGGCTACCAGTCCCTTAACGGTCTGATTGAAGCCATCGGTATAGACCCTGAAAAAATCTGTACCTATTGCTGGACAGGAAAGGAATAACACGATGAACAAGTCCCACTCCGCCTCCTACGCCGCTGCAGGCGTTGATATTGAAGCAGGATATGAGGGCGTGCGCCTGATGAAAAAGCATGTTCAGCGCACATTTATTCCAGGTGTCGTCTCGGATATCGGCGGCTTTGGCGGGCTTTTTGCCCCGGATCTTGCCGGGATGCAGCAGCCGGTACTGGTCTCCGGTACTGACGGTGTCGGGACAAAGCAGCGGATTGCTCAGCTTTTGGGCAAACACGACACCGTCGGCATCGACTGCGTGGCCATGTGCGTCAACGACATCATCTGCTGCGGTGCCAAGCCTCTGTTTTTCCTGGACTACATTGCCATCGGAAAGAATATCCCGGAAAAGGTTGCAGAACTGGTCTCCGGCGTTGCGGAAGGCTGCGTGCGCGCAGGTTGCGCTTTGATAGGCGGCGAAACGGCCGAGCACCCGGGAACCATGTCTGCAGAAGACTACGATTTGGCAGGCTTCTCCGTCGGCATTGTGAACAAGGCAAAAATCCTGGATTCCGGGAAGATGAAAGCAGGCGACGTGATTCTCGCTCTCCCCTCCTCAGGCCTGCACTCCAACGGCTTTTCCCTGGTACGCAAGGTGTTTGACGTGGAGAACGCCGACCTGGGGCGTTATTACGATGAGCTGGGCCAGACTCTGGGCGAGGCGCTGCTGACGCCGACGGAGATCTATGTCAAGCCGGTCCTGGCAGCGCTGAAAGCCTCCGAGATCCACGGAATCAGCCATATCACAGGCGGCGGCTTTTTCGAAAACATCCCCAGGTCCATCCCCGACGGCCTTTGTGCCAGAATTAATCGCGCTGCCATCCGCACCCAGCCGATTTTCAAGCTGCTGCAGGAAGTCGGCAGGATTCCGGAACGGGACATGTTCAACACCTACAATATGGGCGTCGGCATGGCGGTTATTGTTTCCGGTGAAACCGCAGACGCCGCGTTGGAAGCTTTTCATGCGTCCGGGTGCCAGGCCTATCTGCTGGGTGAGATTGTTTCCGGAGAGGACAAGGTGTGCTTATGCTGAACCGGGCACGCATCGGCATTCTGGTTTCTGGCGGCGGAACCAACCTGCAGGCCCTGATTGACGCGGAAAAACGCGGCCTTATCCAAAGCGGAGAGATTTGTCTTGTAATTTCCAACAATCCCGATGCCTACGCATTGAAACGTGCAGAGGCTGCCGGCATTCCCCATCTGGTCATCACAAGAAAAGACTGCGGCAGCAGTGAGGCCTTTGAAAAGGCGCTGATTGAAGCGCTGGATTCCGCACAGATCGACCTGATTGTGCTGGCAGGCTTTATGAGTATTCTGAGCAGAGATTTTACTTTGCATTATTCGAATCGCATCATCAATGTTCACCCGTCGCTGATTCCGTCCTTCTGCGGAAAAGGGATGTACGGCCTGCGGGTACACGAGGCCGCCCTGGCCTATGGCGTTAAGGTCACCGGAGCCACCGTTCACTTCGTCAACGAAATCCCGGACGGCGGCAAAATCATTCTGCAGAAGGCAGTGGACATCCGTCCGGACGAG
>CAMVIC010000267.1 GCA_947167435.1 uncultured Clostridia bacterium
CCCCAGAAGCAGTGCAGCCAGCTCATATGCCGGGCCTTGAAGTGCAGCGCCACGTAGTTGTTCAGCGCCGCATCCACCGCGCCGGCGCCCAAGCCGTAGGGCACCGCCCAGAGGCACAGAGCCGCGACGCTTCCGGACAGGGAGAAGCCCAGAAGAGCCCCGGCGGTCATGGCCACGCTCAGCGCCGTGACCAGCCCCGCGCCCAGGCGCCTTGTCAGGCGGTCGGACAGCAGCGCGGAGACCACGGTGCCCAGCGTAATGATCAGAGACACCAGGCCCGCCAGCGCGTTGTCCACTCCGAACTGCAGATGGATGACCGGCCAGGCTGAGCCCAGAAGAGAATCCGGCAGGCCCAGGCTGATAAAGGCCAGATAGATGACGGCAAGCAGAAGAGCGACCATAACAGGCTCCTTCTTGGTTGAAAATTCCGGATGATTATACCCGTTTTGTCCGCGCTTTGCAAGGGCTGGACAAAAAACTGCCGGGCGGGTATAATGCCCCTTGCAAATTCAGAAAAGAGAGGCAACAGAAACATGAATCAGAAAGAGCTGCGGGAGATCCGCCGCCGCATCCAGCCGGAGCACAACAGCATCCACCATATCTACGGCTGCTATGTCAACGCCAATAAGGAGATCATCTCCCAGATCGACGAGTCCCTGGGCCTGCTGACCCGGGAGGAGTGCGAGAAATATTTTTCCCTTTTGAAAAAGGCCCTGGCCGGCGCTTTGGGCAAGAACCTGCTGGACATCTCCTTCGCCACCAAGCAGGTGATGGACAGCGAGGAGCACCGCCTGCTCAGCGCCCTGCGCAAGACGGAGCTGGGCGACGCCGCCCTGCGGGAGCAGTTTTACCGGGCGGTGATCGACGCGGTGGACATGGAGGATGAGAACTTCCTGATCCTCATGGCCCACGACAGCTACGACGTGCCCCACTATGGCAAGGACGGCGAGGCGGGGGACTCCGGCGATGTGTATAAATACATCCTCTGCTGCGTCTGCCCGGTGAAGACCGGCAAGACGGAGCTGGGCTATGTGGCCGAGGACAAGCGCTTTCACAGCGCGGTGGCCGGCCAGATCGTGTCCGCCCCGGCCCTGGGCTTCCTGTTTCCCACCTTTGACGACCGGGCGGCCAACATCTATAACGCCCTGTTTTACTCCCGCAGCACGGGAGAGGACCATCAGGCCTTTATCGACGCGGTGTTCCGCACCCAGGTGCCCATGCCCGCCATGCAGCAGAAGGAGACCTTCGGCAGTCTGCTCAGCAGCGCGCTGGAGAAGGACTGCAGCTTCGATCTGGTCCAGTCCGTCCATGAGCAGCTCAGCGAGCGGATTCAGCTGCACAAGGAGAGCAAGGACCCGGAGCCGCTGACGCTCTCTCTTTCCGAGATGGGGGACATCCTGGAAAACAGCGGCAGCAGCCCGGAAGAGGCGGAGCAGTTCTGCCGCCGGTGCGAGGAGGAGTTCGGCAAGGACGCGCTGCTGCGCCCGGCCAACATCAGCGACGCCAAGACCATGCGCATCCAGACCCCGGAGGTGAAGATCACCGTGGACCCCAAGTACAGCTACCTGGTCCAGAGCCGGGTGATCGAGGGGAAAAAGTACATCCTCATCGCCGCCGACTCCGGCGTGGAGCTCAACGGCGTCAGCGTGGAAATCAAAGACTGAAATGGCGGGCTGTTTTCAGGCGGTCTATGAGATCGTGGCGCGCATCCCATATGGCCGGGTCACCAGCTACGGGCAGATCGCCCGGATGATCGGCAAGCCCAGGCTTTCCCGGGTGGTGGGCTACGCCATGCACGGTGCGCCGAAGGGCCTGCCATGCCACCGGGTGGTGAAGCAGGACGGGGAGCTGTCCGACGCCTTCGAGCCGGAGGGGAAGGCCAGCCACAGACTCCGGCTGGAGCTGGAAGGCGTGACCTTCACACCCGACGGCAGGGTAGACATGAGCCGGCATTTCTGGGACGGATAATTCTAATTCAGAATTGGTAGTCCGGGGCGCTGTTCCGGGTCCATCCCCATCAAAGGGGAGGCCTAGTACAGGGTCGGCGGACGAGCGAATCGCCCCTGCATGGAACCATCCGCACATTTCCGAAAAAACAGCCTCTGCCGTAATCGGCAGAGGCTGTTTGGGCGTATTGGGATTATTCGCCGGTCTTCTGGCAGTCGATGACGATCTTGCAGAGATTGGTGCCCTCGATCATCATGTTGATGGCCTTGTCGATATCGCTGAGGGGGAGGATATCGGTGACCATGCGATCCAGGTGCAGCTTGCGCCAGTTCTCTTCGACAAAGCGGACGCCGCCCTCAAAGTCCTCCTGGGTGTACAGGCGGTTGCCGATGAGGGTGATCTCCTTGAAGGAGACCTTGCCGATGATGAAATCGTAGACGTCGCCGGAAAGGTTCAGACTCATCATTTTGCCGCCGCAGCGGGTCAGGTCCGGCATCTGCAATGTGGCGGACTTGGCTCCGGAGGTGTCATAGACCATGTCGAAGCCACCGCCGCCGGTGACCTCACGCATGAGATCCATGGGGTCGGTCTGCATGGGGTTGATGGTCTCGATGCCCATGGACTCGACAAACTGACGCCGGGGCTCGTTCACCTCGGAGATAATGACGCGTCCGGCGCCGTAGGCCTTTGCGAAGATGGCAATGTACAGACCGACAGCCGCGCCGCCGGAAATGAACACGGTGTCACCCTTCTGAAGCTGGCTGCGAACCATCACGTGATAGCCGACGGCGAAGGGCTCGCCCAGGATGGCGACCTCATCGGGGAAGTCGTCGGGGATGGCGACGAGCTTATCCACACCCACCTTGGTGTATTCGGCAAACCCGCCGTCCCGGTGAATGCCGAGAAGCTCCAGATTCTCGCACACGTGGCCCAAACCCCGTCTGCAGGCGGAGCAGTGACCGCAGGAGACAACCGGGTTCATCAGAACACGCTGGCCGAGATGGAAGGGGCCGTTGTAGCCCTCCGGCAGGGTTTCAATGGTGCCGAGAATCTCATGGCAGAGCACGCGGGGAATGGTGGCGGTCATATGCTTGTGGCGATAGACGACCATATCCGAGCCGCAGACGCCGCCGTAGCGGATCTTGATGAGCGCCTCGTCGGGGCCGGGAACCGGCATGGGGACGTCGGTCAGCTCCAG
>CAMVIC010000268.1 GCA_947167435.1 uncultured Clostridia bacterium
GAATGCCGCGCACCAGCGCCGCGGCCTGCTTGCCCGTCAGCAGCGGATCCTCGGAGAAGTACTCGAAGTTGCGCCCGCAGATGGGGTTGCGGTGGATGCAGACGGCGGGGGTCAGCCATGCGCCGATGTTGTTCTCTTTGCACTCCAGCGCACCGGCGGCGCCGGCCTGCCAGCAGATTTCCGGGTCCCAGGTGCAGCACAGCAGGGTCTCCACCGGGAAGGCGGTGGTCCTCACGCCGGTGGAGGGCTGAAAACGCACGCCCGCAGGGCCGTCGGCGCTCATGATATTGGGGATGCCGGAGAGGACGTTGTTGCCGTAGCCGAAGGTGTTGGCAACGCCGGTATTGGGCTGGCCGCCCAGCAGGTGCGCCACGTCCTCGTCAGAGAGTTGGGCCACGAAATCCTCCAGGCTCATCCTGCCCTCGGCCACGTCGATCAGCTGCGGCCGGTCAATCTGGCGGCCCATGCGGCGGGGCAGCGGGCGGACCTCAGGAATAAAACCGGTCAGACCGTCGTCCGGCAGGGTATCGGGCGCATGGTTGTATACCGGGTTGGGCCTGCTCATGGGCAGCGGCTCAAAGCTGCCGTCGGCAAGCATGCGCCGACTGAGGGAGGCGGGCACGGCCCGGGGGCTGAGCTGCTCCAGAATCCGGTCCTCGCCGAGGGTCAGAAGGGTCTCACACTCGTGCACGTCCCGGACGCTGGTGCCGATGTAGAAGCGATAGTCACCCTTCTCCATCAGCCAGGCGGATTTGCAGACCTTGCCCAGGTCGTCATAGGAGGCGAGCACCCTTATGGGGAAGCGCACGGTGACCAGGCAGCTTTCGCCCGGGGCGAGAAGGGCGGTCTTCCGGTAGCCGCAGAGGACCTTCGCGGGCTTTCCCAGCCTGCCCTGGGGCGCGCCTGCGTAAACCTGCACCACCTCACGGCCCGCCAGATCACCGGTGTTGGTCACGCGGACGCAGGCGGTCACTTCCTCCCCGTCGACGGAGACAGACTGCTCCGAAAGGGCGAAGCTGGTATAGCTCAGGCCGTAGCCGAAGGGATAGACCACCTTTTCCGCCGCGCCGGGAATGGTCTCGAAGTAGCGGTAGCCCACGTAGATATCCTCGTAGTAATCCACATAGTCGTCGGACTCATAAAAGCTGTCCGCGCTGGGATAGTCCTCCAGGCGGCGGGCAAAGGTGTCGGACAGCTTGCCGGAGGGATTGGCCAGACCCATCAGCAGCTCCGCCTCGGCGGCGCCGCCCTCCATGCCGCCCTGCCAGCCCAGCAGCACCGCGCCGATCCGGTCGTTCTTCTCCAGCCAGTCGGTCTCCACCATGCCGCCCACGTTCAGCACCACCGCCATCCGGGGGAAGACCGCCGCCACCTTTTCGATCATGGCGCGCTCGGCGGCGGAGAAGTAGAAGTCCCCGTCCTCAAAGATGGCGTAGGATTGGGCCGCGATGTCGTTTGCCCAGTCGTCAAGGCCGGTGGAGGCCGCACCGGCGGTCTTGCGGTCCCAGCCCTCGCCGGAATAGCGGGAGACGGAAATGACGGCGGTGTCGGCAAAGGCGCAGGCCTGCTTCAGCAGGGCGTCCGGCAGCTCCGGCTCCGGGATCAGCCCGGGCAGGCCGCCTTTGGCGTACTGCTCCTGCACGTAGGCGCGGTAGTAATCCGCGGTGCCGTCGAAGAGCGTATGGGGATCGACAATCTCTGTCAATCCGTCGTACAGGTTGTGCACGTAGGGGGCGCAGACGTCGCCGCTGCCGCCGCCGCCCTTGACGTAGTCGAAGGTGGCCTTGCCGAAAAGGGCGATGTTGGTGCCTCTTGCAAGGGGCAGGGTGCGGTTGCGGTTTTTCAGCAGCACCATGCCCTCCAGAGCCGCCTTTTTGGAGATTGCGATGTGCTCCGGACTTGCGGTGACCCGTTTTCCGTCCTTCCCCAGGGGCAGGACGGGCGTATAATTGGCGCGTTGCCAGCGTTCCATGGGAATTCCTCCTCGTATGATTTCACCTTAAGTAAACGCTGATTCATACGTCTTCGGCATCTGGCGGCAAATCATTCGCCAGCTGCTCTCGCCGCATGGAATCATCGTTTACTGATGCGGACACAGGCGTTCCGCAGCAGCCATTGTACCAAATCGCAGACCGGATGGCAATCGGTCGGCAGCAGATAAGGGAATAATAAAAGGGAACCGGGACGACTGTTGTTTCAGTCGTCCCGGTTCCCTGGCTTTGCGGCAAACTCGGGAAGCTTCCGCTCACTCGCCGTGGACCTGAGCGTGCAGATCCTCGTCGTCCTCCTCGGGGAAGTCCGCCGGGTCATAGGCGATGCCCTTCCTGTCGTAATAGTCCTTCACTGCGGCACGGACGGCCTGCTCGGCCAGCACGCTGCAGTGGATCTTGTGGGTGGGCAGCCCGTCCAGCGCCTCCACCACCGCGCTGTTGGAGAGCTGCAGCGCCTGGTCCACGGGCTTGCCGATGATAAGCTCGGTGGCCATGGAGCTTGTGGCGATGGCGCTGCCGCAGCCGAAGGTGTTGAACTTGCAGTCGGTGATGATGCCCTCGTCGTCCACCTTGATATACATGCGCATGATGTCGCCGCACTTGGCGTTGCCCACTTCTCCGACGCCGTCGGCGTCGTCAATCTTGCCCACGTTGCGGGGATTGCGGAAATGATCCATTACCTTATCGCTGTAAAGAGCCATGATTCTATCCTCCTGCTGAAATCTGTATGATCTGAATACTGTAATCTGATAACTGAAAACTGGGGAAGCGCTGATCGTGCGGGGATTGAGTCAGCGTTTCCTCAAATAAGATGGGGCCGCTGGCCCTTCTCCAGCTCGTCCCACACCGGGGACATGGAGCGCAGATAGCTGACCACCTTGGGCACGGACTCGATGATGTGGTCGATCTCCTCCATGGTGTTGTATTCGCCGATGGACAGGCGCAGGGAGCCGTGGGCCACCTCGTGGGGCAGGCCGATGGACAACAGCACGTGGCTGGGGTCCAGAGAGCCGGAGGTGCAGGCGCTGCCGGAGGAGGCACAGATGCCCAGGTCGTCCAGCATCAGCAGCAGGCTCTCGCCCTCAATCCCCTCGAAACACATGTTCACGGTACCGGGGACGTGGTGCTCGAGGCTGCCGTTAATCTT
>CAMVIC010000269.1 GCA_947167435.1 uncultured Clostridia bacterium
CCGCCGGCGAGGACGACGTCCACGCCTGGACCATCGTCCGGGGCACCAAGGCCCCCAAGGCCGCCGGCAAGATCCATACGGACATCGAACGGGGCTTCATCCGGGCCGAGATTGTGGCCTTTGAAGACCTGAAGGCCTGCGGCACCATGGCCGCCGCCAAGGAGAAGGGCCTGTTCCGGCTTGAGGGCAAGGATTATGTGATGCAGGACGGGGACGTGACCATGTTCCGCTTCAACGTCTGACGGGACTTTTTCCCCTGCACCGCGTCAAACCGCCATTGGTGAAAGGGAGGCGAACCCCCGTGAAACATGCCCTGCTTTTTCTTGTTCTGTGCCTGCTGCTTTCCGGCTGCGGCCTTGCGGCAAACAGAGCGGCCGCCCCGGCTTCCCAGGGCGGAGAGATTCAGGCGGCCTCGGCGGCAAAAACACCGCCACCGGCGGAGCCGGGCGTGGTGGCCCAAAGCTGGGAGCGCTGCCCCCGGGTGCTTGCAAACGGGGTGCTGTACCTGGCCACCGGCCGCCCCGGCAGCACGAAGCATACCTGCGGCACCATGGACGGGCGCGCCCTCTTCGTTGCAGACCCGGAGAATCTGCCGGACTCCGCGGACCCGAACGCGCCGGGAACGGACTTCCAGTACGGCGGGGAAGAGGGAACCATCGAGATCCTGCTGGACGGGGAATGGTGGGTCTACCGGCGCGCGGACGCGTAATTTTCCGATTGACAGAAGCGGCGGCGCGTGTTAAGATACCCGTCGTATACAGGCTTTGACGGAGAACGTCCGGACGCATCGGCGCCGCGCAGAGAGGGAGGCCCTGGGCTGCAAGCCGCCCCGGCAGCGCGTTTCGGATACCGGCTCCCAGCCGGACGGAGGAAATGCCGTCCCGCACGGCGCACGTTACGCGCGCAATGAGTGAAATCGCAAGGTGGAACCGTGTCATTTAGGGCACCCTTGGCTTTGGCCAAGGGTGCTTAGTTTTTAGTTTTCAGTTTTTAGTAATAATAGGAGAGAAAAGCGTATGAAGATCATCTACAAGGACGGACATGTGGACGAGTGCCCTCAGGAGGAGGAGCTGCACGTTCTGCGTCACACCGCGGCGCACGTGATGGCCCAGGCCATCAAGCGCCTGTTCCCCCAGGCGGACTTCGCCTTCGGACCCGCCACCCAGAACGGCTTTTATTATGACGTGGACCTGGGCGACACCAAGCTGACCCCGGAGGACCTGGAAGCCATCGAGAAGGAAATGAAGAAGATCACCAAGGAGAATCTTCCCATCAAATCCTTCGTGCTCAACCGGGAAGACTCCAAAAAGCTCATGGCGGAGCGGGGCGAGAAGTACAAGCTGGAGCACATGGAAGACCTGGCGGACGAGACCGAGTTCAGCTTCTTCCAGCAGGGCGAGTACGTGGATATGTGCCTGGGACCCCATCTGACCTATACCAAGGCTCTGAAGGCCTTCAAGGTCACCCAGCAGTCCGGCGCCTATTGGAAGAACGACAGCGAAAACAAGATGCTCACCCGCATCAACGGCGTGGCCTTCCGCACTGCGGAGGAGCTGGCCGAGTGGGAGAAGCAGCAGGCGGAGGCCCGGGAGCGGGATCACCGCAAGATCGGCCGCGAGATGCAGCTGTTCATGACCGACGACCTGGTGGGCCGCGGTCTGCCCATGTTCCTGCCCAACGGCTATGTGATCTGGCAGGAGCTGGAGAATTACATCAAGGAGAAGGAGCGCCGCCTGGGCTATCAGCATGTGATGACCCCCTGCGTGGGCACCGTGGACCTGTACAAGACCTCCGGCCACTGGGACCACTACAAGGACAACATGTTCCCCGCCATGGTGCTGGAGGACGAGGCCTATGTGCTGCGCCCCATGAACTGCCCCCACCACATGCGCATCTATGCCAACCGTCCCCGGTCCTACAAGAACCTGCCCATCCGCATCGGCGAAATTGCTCACGACTTCCGTTACGAGGCCTCCGGCACCCTGAAGGGCATTGAGCGCGGCCGCCATTTCTGCCAGAACGACGCCCACCTGTTCTGCACGCCCGAGCAGATCAAGGACGAGGTGGCCAAGGTCTGCGACCTGATTTTCGACGTATACAAGGACTTCGGCATCACCGATTACCGCTGCGTGCTCTCCCTGCGCGACCCGGCGGACAAGAAGAAATACCACGACGACGACCAGATGTGGAACACCGCCGAGAGCGCCCTGCGCGAGGTGCTGACGGAGCTGGGCATCCACTTCACCGAGGAGATCGGCGAGGCCGCCTTCTACGGCCCCAAGCTGGACGTGAACGTAAAGCCCGCCGTGGGCGCGGAGTACACCCTCTCCACCTGCCAGCTGGACTTCTGTCTGCCCGCCAGGTTTGAGCTGCGCTACAAGGACAAGGACGACAGCGAGAAGTGCCCCGTGGTGATCCACCGGGCCATCCTGGGCTCCCTGGACCGCTTCATGGCCTACCTGATTGAAGAGACCAAGGGCCGTTTCCCCACCTGGCTGGCCCCCGTGCAGGTGAAGGTGCTGCCCGTCAGCGAAAAGACCCTGGACTACGCTTCCCAGGTCCAGCAGAGGCTGGAGGACGCGGGGCTGCGCTCCGTGCTGGACGCCTCCAATGAGAAGATCGGCTACAAGATCCGCCAGGCCCAGCAGGAGGATCGGGTGCCCTATATGCTAATCCTGGGCGCCAAGGAGGCCGAGGCCGGCAACATCTCCGTGCGTACGCGCAGCGGCGAGGATCTGGGCGCCATGAACCTGGAGGACTTCCTGGACAAGATCTGCACCGAGATCAAGACCAAGGCCCGGTAAGCTTTCCCCTTATCCGATTTCCGTGCTCCCTCCCGCAGACCGGCAGCGGTATTGCGGGAGGGAGTTTTTGATCATAGTCCGGGGCGGAAAACGCACCGGCTCCGATTCCTGTTTGCTGCACTTTTCCACAGGAAAGAAGCGACGTTTTGTGTTGAAATCCGCCGCGGCACGCGATATAATACGATACAGGCGTTTCAAAAGATATCACGGGGGATTGCTGCCGGCCGGCGGCAGTCCCGTACAGAGCAGCGAGCCCCGCTGAATACGGAGGATGGACCATGGCCTATTGCAAAAATTGCGGAGCATATATACCGGACGGGCAGAGCG
>CAMVIC010000270.1 GCA_947167435.1 uncultured Clostridia bacterium
GTTCTCTTTTCGCCCGGGACGATGCGGTGATTGCCGCGGGCTTTGAATATCTGCGGGCCTACGGCATCGACTGCCTGCTGACCTGCTTCCTCTTCTGCTTCATCGGCTATTTCAACGGCCTGGGCGAGACGGGCTTCGTCATGGTTCAGGGCGTCGCCGCCGCTTTTCTCATCCGCATTCCCGTAGCCTGGTGGATGAGCCGCACCGTGGGCAGACTGTTTTATATTGGCCTGGGCATCCCCTGCGCCACGGTGGTGCAGATTCTCGCCTGCTTTGTTTTCCACGCCCGGCTCCGGCGGCGGGAACGGCTGACGGCCCGGGAGGACGCGTCCGATCCTATGCTCTGAATCCAGGTCTGTCTGCGCCCTGGCGCCGCCTCGCACCGAGGCGGCGCCTTTTCTGTTATTTCTGTGGATAATCCCGGGCTTTTATGGTATACTGATTCTGGAAAATTACGGGGAAAGGCGGTGAGCGCGGATGCCGGACAAAACCTATATCGCCATCGATCTGAAGAGCTTCTATGCCTCCGTGGAGTGCCGGGAGCGGGGTCTGGACCCGCTCACCACCCATCTTGTGGTGGCGGACAGAAGCCGCACGGAAAAGACCATCTGCCTCGCGGTGTCCCCTTCCCTGAAGGCCTGCGGCATCTCCGGCCGGGCCCGGCTGTTCCAGGTGGAAGAGCAGGTCAAACGGGTCAACGCCCGGCGGCTTGCCCACGCGCCCGGGCACCGGTTCCGGGGCAAATCCGCCGACGCCGCCGCCCTGGAGCGGGACCCCTCCCTGGAGCTGGACTATCTCACGGCGCGGCCCCGCATGTCGTACTACATGAGCTACAGCACGCGGATCTATACCATTTACCTGAAATACGCGGCCCCGGAGGACATCCACGTCTATTCCATCGACGAGGTGTTCATCGACGCCACCGATTACCTGAAGACCCGGGGCATCAGCGCCCGCGACTTCGCCATGCTGATCATCCGGGACGTGCTGGACAGTACCGGCATCACCGCCACCGCGGGCATCGGCCCCAATCTCTATCTCTGCAAGGTGGCCATGGATATCTGGGCAAAGCACATCCCGGCGGACCGGGACGGCGTCCGCATCGCGGAGCTGGACGAGATGACCTATCGACGGTATCTCTGGGCCCACAGGCCCATCACGGACTTCTGGCGGGTGGGCAAGGGCATCGCCGGGAAGCTTGCCGACCACGGCATGTACACCATGGGGGACGTGGCCCGCTGCTCTGTCGGCGGACCTGACGACGCGAAGAACGAGGCTCTGCTGTACCGGCTCTTCGGCGTGAACGCAGAGCTCCTGATTGACCACGCCTGGGGCTGGGAGCCCTGCGAGATCCGGCACATCAAGGCCTTCCGGCCGGAGAGCAGCAGCCTCAGCGTGGGGCAGGTTCTGCCCGAGCCGTACCCCTCTGACAAGGCCCGCATCGTCCTGCGGGAGATGACGGACGGGCTGGTTCTGGACCTGGTGGACAAGGGCCTTGTGACAGACCAGATCGTGCTCACCGTCGGCTATGACATTGAGGGCCTCACAAGCGACTATCGCGGGCCGGTGGAGACCGACTTTTACGGGCGCAGGGCACCGAAGATGGCCCACGGCTCGGAGAATCTCGGCCGGATGAGCTCCTCCGGGGAGCAGATTCAGGCCGCGGCCATGCGTCTGTACGACCGGATCGTGGACCGGTCGCTGCCGGTAAGGCGGATGTACCTTGTGACAAACCACATCGCCGAGGCTGCCTCCGTCCGGGCGGAACCCCCCTACGAGCAGCTGGACCTGTTTTCCGACCTGGACGGAGAGCGGGAAAAGCGGGAGCAGGAAGAGGCCGCCCGGGAGAAGGAGAAGCGGCTTCAGCAGGCGATGCTGTCCATCAAAAAGCGCTATGGGAAAAACGCCATCCTCCACGGCACCAGCTATGAGGAGGGCGCCACCGGGCGCGACCGGAACAATCAGATCGGAGGGCACAGAGCGTAATGGAAGTCTCTCACGAATACGACGACATTATCCGTCTGCCCCACCACGTATCCCCGGACCGGCCCCATATGCCCATGCCGGACCGGGCGGCGCAGTTTTCCCCCTTCGCCGCCCTCACCGGCTACGACGCCGCCATCCTGGAGACCGCCCGCCTCACCGACTTAAAGCGGGAGCTGACGGAGGAGCAGAAGGAGCTGCTCGGTCGGCAGCTGCATTTGCTTCAGTCCCGCCTGCAGGAGGCGCCCGTCGTCGCCGTCACCTTCTTCGTGCCGGACAGCCGCAAGGCCGGCGGGGCCTACCGGACGGTGAGCGGCCCGGTGAAAAAAATCGACGAGGCCCTGGGCCTGCTGGTAATGAGCAGCGGGGTTTCCGTCCCCTTTGACGATATTCTGAGTCTGGAGCTATATTAATCTGGCAATAAAACACTGCCAGATTCATATTGCCATATTTTGCGGTTGCCCCGCCAGGGGCGGGCAAAAACGGCTTTTAATCCTGTTATTACTCCGGATGCATAAGCTCATGGTCTGAAATCATTCAGTTGCCGGAGGAATAACCGGCCGGCCGGTAAGCAATCCGGGACCGATTTTTCCGGCGTGAAAAAGGAGGAGCCATATGAAAGCAGCCCATTGGATCCGGCGCACCCACCTGCTGCGCGCGGACGAATACGTCTGCTCCGCCTGCGGCGGCCGCAGCGAGCGCCCCCGGCAGCGCTGCCCCAACTGCGGCCGGGACATGACCGGCACAGAATACGACGCCTCCTGGGTGGACGAGGCAGAGGGCCTGTCCGCCCTGCTGGACGACGACTGGTAAAGGCGGGAATCATGGAAAAAGGAAACGTTCTGGTGATCGGCAATTCCGGCGTCGGGAAGTCAACGCTCATTAACGCCGTCCTGGGAGACGCGGCGGCAAAGACGGGCTGGGGTACCCACGGGACCACGGACCGTCTGGAGATCTATGCCTCCGAGGACGACCGCGTCCCCTTCAACGTGATCGACACCATCGGCTTCGAGCCCGGTCTTCTGAAGGAACGGCGGGCGGTAAACGCCGTAAAAAAATGGTCGCGGGAAAGCGCGCGCAGGGGCCGGGAGAACAGTCGGATTCACGTGATCTGGTTTTGCGTGGAGGGCACC
>CAMVIC010000271.1 GCA_947167435.1 uncultured Clostridia bacterium
GGACGCGCTGGGCACCTTTGCCGACAGCCGCGTGCTGGAGGTGCTGGACGAGGACTCGGCCAACGTGGCCTATGAGCTGACCTTCCTGATCGTGGGCATCCTGTGCGCAATCTATGTGCTGGGCATCAAGAAACAGAAGCTGATCCCCCGGCAGGAGGCGCCCAAGTACACCGGCGCCATCTTCGAGACCATCGGCCAGTTCTTCTACATCTATGCCCTGGCGGATACCGCGCACGTGGCCTTCGCGGCCCCCATCATCTCCTCCTACTGCGTGGCCTCCGTGATCTGGAGCCGCATCTTTTTGAAGGAGAAGCTGTCCGGAAAGCATTATGCCTCCATCGCCCTGGTGATCGCGGGCGTGGTGATTCTGGGCATCCTGGATATCTGAAAAACCCAATCCAATGGAACTGAAATAAAGGAGAATCTTGTTTTATGCAGCCTGTTTACAAGCGCGTACTGATCAAAATCAGCGGTGAGGCCCTGGCCGGCGAGAAGAAGACCGGCTTTGACTTCGACTTTGTGTCCCGTGTCTGCGCCACGGTGAAAAACTGCCTGGCCATGGGCGTACAGGTGGGCATCGTCATCGGCGGCGGAAACTTCTGGCGGGGCGTGAAGGACGGCGCCGGGAAGGTGGAGCGCGTCAGCGCCGACCGGATGGGCATGCTGGCCACAGCCATGAACTGCCTGGCCGTGGCGGACGTGTTCAAGCAGCTGGGCGCCGACGCCCGGGTCATGACCGCGGTGGACATCCAGGGCGTGGGCGAGCGCTATGACACCCGCCGGAGCATCGAGTATCTGACGCAGGGCAGCGTGGTCCTCTTCGCCTGCGGCACCGGTCAGCCCTTCTTCTCCACCGACACCGCGGCGGTGCTGCGGGCGGCGGA
Source organism: uncultured Clostridia bacterium (assembly GCA_947167435.1). Next base: position 885 of record CAMVIC010000271.1, read on the forward strand.
GATTCATGCCGACGCGATATTGCTTGCCAAGAACATCGACGGCGTCTATTCCGACGATCCCCGCGTAAACCCCGCGGCGGTGAAGTTTGACGATATCAGCTATGACGAGGTCCTGGCCCGGCACCTGGCCGTGATGGACACCACCGCCACCAGCCTTGCCATGGACAACCGCATCCCCGTGATCGTGTTCGCCCTGGCCCAGCCGGAGAACATCACCCGGGTCCTCTGCGGCGAAAAGCTGGGCACCACGGTGCAATAGAGGAAACGTTGAATCAATCCCCGCGCACGTCTTGGCGGCGGATTTTCCGCCTGCTTTTGTCTCAAAATCTTGAAATACACAAAGTATTCCTGCGATTTCTCGCCTTCAGCAGACAAAAAATCTGCTCGCCAATCCGCACATGTCGATTGAATCAACGCTTCCTACAGCCCGCCGCGGCAAGATTTGTTCACAATTATACGATACAATAAACGCAATCAGATTAACAGGAGGGAAGAACATGTCAGACTATCAGGAATTTGAGTACAAAATGAAGAAAACCTGCGAAGCGCTGAACACCACCCTGGCCACCATCCGGGCCGGCCGCGCCAACGCCGCCGTCCTGGACCAGATTCAGGTGGACTACTACGGCGTGCCCACTCCCATCCAGCAACTGGCCTCCGTGGCTACGCCCGATCCCCGCTCCCTGCTGATCCAGCCCTGGGACGCCTCCGTGCTCAAGGGCATCGAGAAGGCGATCCTGGCCTCCGACCTGGGGATCAATCCCCAGAACGACGGCCGCATGATCCGCCTGGTGTTCCCGCCGCTGACCGAGGAGCGCCGCAAGGACCTGGTCAAGCAGACCAAGAAGTACGGCGAAGAGAGCAAGGTTGCCATCCGCAACATCCGCCGTGACGCCATCGAGAAATTCAAGAAGCAGCAGAAGTCCTCCGAGATGACCGAGGACGATTACAAGATCGCCGAGAAGGACATGCAGAAGATGACCGACGACTTCATCAAGGAGATCGACAAAATCACCGACCGCAAGGAAAAGGAACTGACGGAGATCTGATGGCAGCCGGGAAGAACGATACCAACAGAGCGGGGGAGCGGGACAAGGCCCGCCTCCCCCGTCATATTGCCATCATTCTGGACGGCAATGGCCGCTGGGCCAGAAAGCGGGGCCTGCCCCGCACCGCCGGGCACGCGGCGGGGGCGGAGAACTTCCGCAAAATCGCAACCTACTGCCGGGACATCGGGGTGGACTATCTGACGGTATACGCCTTTTCCACCGAGAACTGGAAGCGGCCCACCGACGAAGTCAGCACCATCATGCGCCTGCTGGACAAATACCTGCAGGAGGCAATCGACACCATGGCCCGGGACCACATCCGCCTGCGGATTCTGGGGGACGTGTCGGGCCTGTCCGCGCCGCTGCAGGCGAAGATTGAAGAGACCAACGCCATCTCCCGCCGGTACGAGGGCTTCCAGGCCAACATCTGCCTCAACTACGGGGGCCGGGACGAGATTGTCCGGGCCGCCATGGCCTATGCCCGGGACTATGCCGCGGGCAGCGTCAGCGGGGAGCTGACGGAGGAGCAGTTCGGCAATTACCTCTATTCCGCGGGCCTGCCGGACCCGGACCTGATGATCCGGCCGGGCGGCGAGCAGCGCATCTCCAACTTCCTGCTGTGGCAGTGCGCCTACGCGGAGTTTTATTTTTCCGACATCCTTTGGCCGGACTTCGGCACGGAAGAGCTGGACAGGGCCATCGCCGTCTTCCAGAGTCGGGACCGGCGCTTCGGCGGCGTGAAGAACCCATGAGAGAGATTCAGGAACGGCTTTTCGCCCTGCGGGACGAGAAGAACGCCGCTTTCGTGGCTAAGCTCATTCCCGATATCGACCCGGGCACCATCCTGGGCGCCCGCACGCCGGCGCTGCGGGCCCTGGCAAAGGAGCTGTACCGGAGCATGGACGTGGGCCCCTTCCTTAAGGAGCTGCCCCACCCCTGGTTTGAGGAAAACGGCCTGCACAGCTTTTTTATAGAGCAGATCCGGGATTTTGACCAATGCCTCGCGGAGACGGAGCGCTTCCTGCCATATGTGGACAACTGGGCCACCTGTGACAGCCTGCGGCCCGGCTGCTTTGCCCGGCACCGGGCGGAGCTGCCAGAGCACATCCGGCGCTGGCTGTATCCATGTCAAGTAGTCGGAACCATTGCGTAGGCCCATGTTTGTGCTCCAGCGTG
>CAMVIC010000272.1 GCA_947167435.1 uncultured Clostridia bacterium
TTCGCCCGCGTGGTGGTCCGCGCGCTGGAGTGCTACGAGAGCATCAAGATCATCCAGCAGGCGCTGGAGAAGCTGCCCGACGGGCCCATCAACCTGGGCAACAAGCTGCCCAAGATCCAGAAGGGCCAGGCCGTCTGCCGCCACGAGGCGCCCAGAGGCCAGCTGAGCCACATGGTGGTCGGCAACGGCGGCTTCAACAACCACCGCATCAGCGTCCACGTCCCCAGCTTCAAGAACACCCCCACCATTCCCTTTATGCTCCGCAACAACTCCGTGGCCGACGCCGGGCTCATCATCGCCAGCATCGACCCCTGCTTCAGCTGCCTGGACCGCTGATGCATGAGCTGGCTGTTACGCGAAGCCTGATCGACCTGGTAGACCGGGAGGCGAAAAAACAGGGCTTTCAAAGAGCGCTGGAGATCCGCCTGAAGGTCGGCGCCTACTCCGGCATCGTGCCGGCGTGCATCCTCGATCTCTTCCCCTACGCGGCCAAAGACACGGCGGCGGAGGGGGCCGAGCTCATCTTTGAGACCGTGCCCGCCTGCTTCACCTGCCCCGACTGCGGCTGGGAAGGGGAGATCGAAAGGGGCGAGGACGCCTGCCCCCGCTGTGAAAGCACCGCCCTGAAAATGACCCGGGGCCGGGAGTTTTACGTGGACAGTCTCAAGGTCGAATAAAGAGTAATAGAAATCCGAAAGGAGAGGTTTATCTTGCCCAAGACCAAATTTCCCGCGGTCATATCCACCTTCCTCCTCTGCTTTGCCTTCTGGATCCTGCTCACCTGGAGCTTCAAGGCCCAGGAGCTGGCGGTGGGCGCGGTGGTGAGCCTTGCGGCGGCTCTGTTTGCGTCCAGATTCCTCATCCACGAAAAGGCATTCTGGCTGTTCAATCCCGCGAAATTCGGCGCGCTGTTTGCCTATGTGTTCGTCTTCCTGGGCGAGCTCATCAAGGCAAACGTCGACATGGCCAAGCGCTGCTACGGCGGCTGCACCAACGTCAACCCCGGCATCGTGAAGGTGCCCTCGGAACTGACGAAGGACTACGGCGAGGCCATGCTCGCAAACTCCATCACCCTGACGCCCGGCACCATCACCCTGGACATTGCCGAGCAGGACGGGAAAAACTACTACTACATCCACTGGATCGACGTGAGCGATCCCGACCGCGACAAGGCCGGCGAGGTCATCAAGGGCCGTATGGAAAACTGGATCAGGAGGATTTGGGAATGATTGAATTACTGATCTTCGCCGTCGGCTACGCTTTCCTGGCCGCACTGAACTTCTACAGACTGGCCAAGGGCCCCACCGCCGCCGACCGTATGGTCGCCGGTGACAGCATGGATGTGCTGGTCTGCTGCGCGCTGGTGCTCTACGCCATGTACAGCGGCCGCGGCATCTATCTGGACATCGCCCTGATCAGCGCCATGCTCGGTATCATCGACACGATGCTGGTCGGCCGTTATCTCGAAAGTGGGAGGTGGCACAAGTAATGGTTTTGAGAGTGATCATTGACGTGCTGATGGCCGTCGGCCTGTTCTTCGCCGTGGCCGGCACCAAGGGCATCATCCAGATGCCTGATACCTTCTGCCGTATGCAGGCCAGCACCTGCGTGTCCACCCTGGGCATGATGGGCGTCATGGTCGGCGCCGCGCTCTACGCCTTCTTTGTGATGGGCAGTCCCTCCGCCGGCGTCAAGGTGATCGTGCTGTGCCTGCTGATCCTCACGGTCAATCCCATCGGCGCCCACTCCATCGCCAAGGGCGCCTACAAGAACGGAATCCGCCCCGACAAGGAAATGGAAATTGACGACTACAGGAGGGATTTCGATGAGTAATCTGGTTGTTCTTCTCGACGTGCTGATTGTCGGCGGCCTTGTGGTCTCCGCCATTCTGGCCTGCCATTTCGAGAAGCTCTTAAGCTCCATCATCGCGCTGGGCGTCACCGGCATCTTCGCCGCCGCCGCCTTCCTCCTGCTCCACGCCCCCGATGTGGCTATCTCTGAGGCCGCCGTCGGCGCGGCCCTCACCCCGGCGGTGTTCATCGTCGCCCTGCGGAAAATGAGAGGAGGAGAGGATAAGTGAAAAAATGGCTTACTTACGTCTCTCTCGGCGTGATCCTCTTCGCGTGCATCTTCACTGCCGTCACCATGGGGCAGATGGAGCGCACCTATGAGGGACAGGACGCTGCCGTCTCTGTCTACGAGCTGCAGCAGAATCCCGAGAGCTATGACGACACCTTCGCCTCCGGCGCCGCTGACGCCATTGTGCAGGAAAACCTCGCCAAGACCCATGCCAACAACGACGTCACTTCCATCGTGTTTGACTTCCGTGGCTATGATACCATGGGCGAGGCCTTCATCCTGATCACCGCCGTCACCGGCTCCGCTGTGATCCTTTTCAAAAACACGGGAAAGGAGAAGAAGAAAGATGAACAATAAGCCCGAAGTCAAGAACATCATCCAGCGCTGCGGCTGTGACCGCGTTCTCCCGCTGTGCGTGGTGTATATCTTCTATATCATCTTTCACGGCCACCTCTCTCCCGGCGGCGGCTTCCAGGGCGGCGTGCTGATGGTTGCGGCCGTCATGCTGGTCTACTTTGCCCACGGCTATGAGACCACCGTGAGAGCCTTCTCCTTTGACCTGCTGCATGAGACTGAGGCGCTGGCCTCCATCTTCTATGTGGCTCTCGGCCTGCTGGGCGTCGCCGCCGGCGCACAGTTTGCCGAAAACGTGCTCTATCGCGCGGGCGCCGCAGGCGACCTGTACAGCTCCGGCACCATCTTCTGGATGAACTTTGCCGTCGGCGTCAAGGTCATCACCGGCGTCGGCTCCATCGCCCTTCTGCTGCTGGGTCTCCTGCAGGAGAGGGACGCGGACCCTGAGAAAGAGGTGAAGTAACGATGATTACCTTCAACTACATTTGCTCCTTTTTCCTCATCGTCCTCGGCTTCTACACCATCGTCACCAAGTACAATCTGGTCAAGACCGTCGTCGGCATGTCCATCATGGACTACGGCGTGAACCTGCTGATCATCTCCATCGGCTTCAACCCCGGCGGCACCGCCCCGATCTTCACGGCCGGCGAGCTGACGCAGGCGAGC
>CAMVIC010000273.1 GCA_947167435.1 uncultured Clostridia bacterium
CCTTCAGGTTGGCCGTAGAGTTGAGCTTGCAGTCTGTCAGGCTCAGAGATACAATAATCCGCTCCCGGTCGAAGATTTTGAAAAAGCTTCCCCGCAGGTCACAGTCATAAAGCGCAACGTCCGTCAGGCGGCTTAAGCGGAAGACGGTCCTCAGTTCGTTGATGCCGCAGTCGGAAGTCTCGAACTCCGCCAGCTTTGTCAGCGGGCGCAGCGCGGAAAAATCGGACACATTGGCCCCCATCAGGCCTAGTTTTCGCAGCTGGAGGCAGTTTTGCAGATTGCCCAGGTCGTTCAGCGGACAGTCCGTCACGGCAAGCTCCCGCAGCAGCGGCGCATTGCCGATGCCTTGAAGGGAGCGCACCGGGCAGCCCTCCAACTCCAGATACTCCAGGCGGCACAGGGGCAGGCTCTCCAGGGATTTCAGGGAGGGATCCGCCAGGTACAGTCGGCTCAGTCCCGGAAACCAGGCCAGATCGGAAAGGCTTGTGAGGCTGCCTTCGCTGGCCGTCTCTCCTGCCGCCTCCATCTCTTCCCTGCTGAACCAGAATTGATCGCCCCGGAGCCAGAGCTCCTTCAGGCCCAGCAGGTCGGACGTCCTGATTTCGCCTGTTTCAATCCCCGTATAGGCCCGGGCCGCCCGTTCCAGCAGCTCCGTCTCGAAAACAGCGGTCTCATCCGTCTGTGTGCTGCTCAGCTTTGGCTGCTGCGCCCGAATCCAGAGCCGCTGGGCAAGCCCGGTGGACCAGCCCACAATGCCCAGCGCAGTCAGTCCGGCCAGCAGTATAAGGCACAGAGCCAGCGCCACAATGCGGCGGCCTTTGTGCCTGCGGGGCCGGCGTTTTTCAACCGGTGCAGCCTTCTTTACGGCTTGCTGCCTTGGCTCTTCTGCCGGGTTGTCCTGAAGGCTGCCGTCCGTCAGCAGCGGCGCGCTGTACAGCTTCTCCCGGAAGCGGTTGTCGCTCATGTCATATTTCATCAGGGCGAAGCGGTTGCCGATCTGCATCTCCATGCCGGGCGTAAGTCTGGTCTCTTCCAGGAAGATATTCAGCGTGGGGATGCGCTTGGTCAGCGCATAATGCATTTCTCTGCGGCAGTTGTCCGAGGCCATATAGGCGTTGGACACAAAGCACATGACCAGGCCCGCGCCCGCCAGATGCTCCGCGATGTATTCCGGCCACTCGCTGCCGGCCACCAGTCCCTCGTCAAACCAGATACGATAACCGCGGCCCTGCAGATCCGCAAGGATTGGCCTTACCACTTCCGCGTCCGCGTGTGCATAGCTGATAAAAATATAGGCGTCCTGCCCTTCGTAAGCTTTAATATTTTCCATGGCGATGCTCTTTTCTTCTCTTCATCTGCATAGATTATACGTCCGCACAGCATTCTTTGTCAAACTTTACAGCTTGTTTTCCAAAATCTTAAATCTTCATCTTTTCGCTTGTATTCCCGGATAAATCCTTGTATAATAGGTTAACTTCAAATTTTCATTGTTTTGGAGGATTCTTCATGGCAAGATACAGACGCCGTTACGGCGACCGGAAGGAAGGGCGGCTGCTGCGTTCCCTCCCTGCCTTCAACAAGTTTATTCCTTATATCATGCCTCAGCGCAACGACCGCTTCATTCACTATGAAGAGAGCTTTGAGATCACTCCCGTTGAGCGGCGCCTGCGCCAGATGCGGGTCCAGGGCTATAAGGGCATCGGAATCCTGCATTTTATCATCGCTGTCTATATCCGTACAGTCTCCATGCTGCCGGGTGTCAACCGCTTTGTGGTGGGCCGCCGGATTTACGCTAGAGACAATATTGAGATAGTTATGACAGTCAAGCGCAGCCTTACGCTGGACGCTACAGAAACCACCATCAAGGTTCAGTTCGAGCCGACGGACACCATCTTCGACGTCTACCGGAAGATGAACGAAAAGATTGACGAGATCAAGACCTCCGACGAAGAAAACAACACCGAAGAGGGCGCATCCTTCTTTGCCAAGCTTCCCCGTTTCGCTCTCCGTTTTATGCTGATGCTTGTCCGCATTGCGGATTACTTTGGCTGGCTTCCCCAGTCCATTCTGGACGCAAGTCCCTTCCACGGCTCCATGATCATCACCGATATGGGTTCTCTTCGCATCGGACCGGTTTACCACCACATCTACAATTTCGGTACGCTGCCGGTGTTCATCGCCTTCGGCGCCAAACGGCACGCCTATGAGCTGGACCGGCACGGCAACATGGTTGACCACAAGTATGTGGACACCAAGATAGTCCTGGACGAGGGCATCGTGGACGGTCACTATTACGCGCAGCTGCTCCAGGCCTTCCGCTATATGTTCCAGCACCCGGAAATCGTGGAGGCGCCGCCTACCAAGGTCGTTGAGGATGTTTTCTGATTGACCCTCTGTCATCCAAGCCGTTTCGGCTCTATCCACAACAGGAAAACGCAGGGCTTTCGCCCTGCGTTTTTTATTCCTGCTTCACCAGGTTTTCCCCGATTTTGTACACGTCCCCGGCGCCTACGGTCAGGATAATGTCGCCCGGCCGGGCAGTCTGCCGCAGCGCCTCCTCCAGCTCCCCAAACGTCGGATAGAAGGCGGCGCCGTCCAGACGCCGGCACAGGTCGGAGGAAGAGATGCCGATGGTGTTCTGCTCCCTGGCAGCAAAAATCTCTGCCAGGATGGTCACGTCCGGCCGGCGCAGCTGCTCCAGGAAATCCTCGAACAGGGCTGCGGTCCGGCTGTAGGTGTGGGGCTGGAAGACCAGCACCGTGCGCTGATAGTTCAGAGACTCCACCGTATCCAGCAGAGCCTTCAGCTCTCCCGGATGGTGAGCGTAGTCGTCATATACGTCGGCGCCGTGATACTTGCCCTTGAACTCAAAACGCCTTCCGGCGCCGTTGAATCCGGCAAGACCGTACTTGACCGCGTTGGGACGCACCCCCAGGCAGATGACGGCGGCCGTGGCTGCAAGGGCGTTCTTCACGTTATGGATGCCGGGCACGTGGAGCGTCACGTCCGTGAAGCGTTTGCCCTTATACATGATGTCAAAGGTTGTATTCGCGCCCAGGAAAGTGATATTCTCCGCGTATAC
>CAMVIC010000274.1 GCA_947167435.1 uncultured Clostridia bacterium
GCCTCGGCCCGTAGGGCATACGGCCCGTGTCGGCAAAGAAGACAAGGTCCTCCCCCGGCAGCAGGCGCCGCAGCGCCTTGAGCCCGGTGAGTCCGCCGATGCCGGAGTCGTAGATTCCGATGGGTCTGTTGTCCATGTGCGCTCCTGTTCCCGCAAAGTGTTCCCAAAATGTGTTACAGCTTAATATAACCCAAAGCCGGGCGCAGTTCAAGAAAAATTTGTTTGCTTTCCCGGTGGAATTGGCAGGAGGAATCTGCTATAATACTATAGTTATCAACCGTTATGCTTCCGCATCGCGCGGCAGGGAGGGATCTCAATGAACATCGAACTGAGTGAAAAGGAATTTCGTCGGCTGCTGGATCTGGTCTATGTGGGCAACTGGATCCTCAACTCCGCCCGGGGGGACGACCGCTTTGAGGACTACGATCTTTTGCAGGAGAAGATGTTCGCCCTGGCCCCGGAGCACGGGATGAAGTCCTTGGTGCAGCGCTGGTACGGCCATGTCTTCCCCTCCCAGGCCTATGAGGACGGCGGCATCCACGAGGCGATCGCCGACTACGAGGACGCGGTGTTCTACAACATCCTGGCCGAGGAGCTGGCCCGGCGCGATCTGGGCCTGGAGGACTCCGACCCGGAAGACTTCACGGAGCTGTCCGCCCGGATGGAGGAATACCTGACGGAGTTTGACAAAAACGGCCTGAGCACCATCAACATCGATCTATAAAAAAGAGGCGCTATCTTGAACAACGAACTGACCAGAGAAGACATCAAGAAGATGCAGGAGGAGCTGGATTACCGCAGGCTTACGCTGATGCCCGGCCTCATCGAGGAGGTCAAGCGCACCCGGGCCTTCGGGGATCTGAGCGAGAACTTTGAATACAAGGCGGCCAAGCAGGCCCAGAACAAAAACCGCAGCCGCATCCGCTATCTGGAGAACATGATCAAGTCCGCCCATGTGATCTCCGACCGCTCTGCCGCGGACGAGGTGGGGCTGTTTGACAAGGTGGAGATCTACATCCCCGAGGACGACGAGACCCAGGTCATCCAGGTGGTGACCACTGTGCGCACCGACCCGAGAAAGGGGCTGATCAGCAAGGAGTCCCCCTTCGGCAAGACCGTGCTGGGCAAAAAGGTGGGGGATGTGATCACCGTCCACGTCAGCGATACCTACAGCTACGAGGCGGAGATCCGCTCCATCACCAAGGAGAAGGACGACGGCTCCGTCCCCCTGCTGGGGTACTGAGAAAGCCTGTCATTGTCGGCAGGCCGTTCACCCCATAAAAACAACCCGTCATTGCGAGCCGATGACCGATGTCACCGGCGTGGTGTACGCCCTGCGGGTGCAATCCGTATACCCGCAAATCTACGAAAGAGTGTAACCCCATGTTTCAAGGCTTCAGCGAAAAAACCGGCGCGTTCCTCTGGGATCTCGCCTTCAACAACGAGCGGCCCTGGTTTCTTGCGCACAAGCAGGAATTTGAGGACCGGGTGAACACCCCCTTCAAGGCCCTGGCCGCCGATACCTATGCGCTTTTCTCCGCCCGCTTCCCGGACTTTGAGGGGCAGGTCCACATCTCCCGCATCTACCGGGACGCCCGGCGGCTCTTCGGCCGCGGGCCCTACAAGGACCACCTGTGGTTTACGATCAAGTCCGGCCGCATCGCCCACGAGGGACCGGATTTCTGGTTCATGCTGGAGAAGACGGGCTATGGCTTCGGCCTGGGCTTCTGGTCCGCCTCCCCCGGCCAGATGGAGGCCTTCCGCAAAGCGGCGGAGGCAAACCCCGCCCGCTTCAGGCGCATCGCCGAAAACACGGCGCGCAAGGGCTAGGCCCTGGGCGGCGAGAAATACAAGCGGCCCAAAAAGGACTTCGGAGACGAAGTACTCAACGACTGGTGCAATCGCAAATGGCTGATGACGGAGAAGAGCTTCGACCACGGCGGCGCGGCCTATACCCCGGCCCTGCCGCAGCTCGTGGCCGACGCCTTCGGAGAGCTGATGCCCCTGTACGAATATCTGCTGGAGGTCTATCTCTCCTGCCCGGAGGAGGACCGCGAGCGCTGAGAAAGGAGACGCGCCATGCCCGCACCCCGTGTGGCCATCATCATACCCGCCTATAACGCGGCGGACTATATCGAGGCCTCGGTGCGCAGCATCCTGCGTCAGAGTGTCGGGGACTTTCAGCTGCTGGTGGTAAACGACGGCTCGACCGACCGGACCGGCGAGATCCTGGAAAGGCTTGCCCGGGAGGATGGGCGCATCACGCCGATCACCGTCTCAAACGGCGGCCCGGCAAAGGCCCGGAACCTGGCCATGACCCGGGTGCCGGTGGGGACGGAGTATCTCATGTTCTGCGACGCGGACGATGAGCTGGCCCCGGACGCGCTGGAATACGCCCTGGAAAAGGGCGGCGGCGCGGACCTGGTGCTGATGGGCTTCTCCATCCTGGGCCCCGACGGCAGCCGCGCGGATTACTGTGAGCCGGAGCAGCGCCTCACGCCCGAGACCCTGGGCCCCGCCCTCGGCAGACTCTACAAGGCCAATCTTCTCAACCAGGTCTGGGGCAAGCTCTACCGGGCCCCGCTGGTGCTGGAAAACGGCCTGACCTTCCCGGACTACCGCTGGGGCGAGGACCGGCTGTTTATCTACGACTGCCTGGAACACGCGCAGAGTGTGGCGGTGCTGCCGGCGTGCAAATACACCTACGTCATGCACCGGGGCGAGAGTCTCATCACCCGCTACTACGACAAGAAGCCCGAGGTCTGCCTGCTGTCCGACCAAAGGATGCAGGAGCTCTGCCGCCGCTTCGGCGTGACGGAGGAGGGGGACTTCCGCTATATGTTCATGAAGTCCGTCTTCTCGTGCCTGACCACCCTTTACGCCCCCAACTGCCCCCTGAGCGGCGGGGAGAAGCGGGCGGAGATCCGGCGCATCATCCGAAACGGGCAGGTGGTCTCCCGCAGCCGGGACGTCTTCGGCGGCCCGGCGGTGAAGCTCCTGTGCACGGTGATCCGCACCGGAAACGTGACGCTCAACGCCCTGTGCTTCCGCTTCGTGGCCTTCGCCGGCAAGGCCGCCCC
>CAMVIC010000275.1 GCA_947167435.1 uncultured Clostridia bacterium
CTACATGCAGATCATCGTGGCAGCCTATGTGCGCGCCATCAGCCGCAACCCGGAGATCAACCGCTTCATCATGAACAAGCAGCTCTTCGCCCGCAACAACTGCTCCGCCGCCTTTACCATCCTCAAGGACCCGGCCGACGCGGACAAGGGGGAGGCCGTGGTGAAGATCAAGTTTGACCTGACGGACACCCTCTATGACGTGCGCGACCGGATGACCGCGGCGGTGGCCGCCAACCGGGGCGACCAGCCTCCCGGCTTTGTGGACAAGCTGCTGGGCGGCCTCTTTGCCGTGCCGGGACTTGCCACGGTGGTGGTGGGCGCCGTCCGGCTTCTGGACCGCTATGGCCTTGCGCCGGGCATCCTGATGGAGGAGCTGCCCTTCTACGTGGGCATGTACATCACCAACACCGCCTCCATCGGCCTGCACGACGTGAACCACCACATCTACAACTGGGGCAACGTTGGCCTGTTCCTCGGCATGGGCCAGCCGGAGAAGGTGGCCGTGGTGGAAGACGGCCAGGCCCGGATGAAGCGCTATCTGCCCATCGGCATCACCGCCGACGAGCGGGTCTGCTCCGGCGCCCACTACGCCCGCTTCTTTGCCGACATACGGCGCTATCTGGACCACCCGGAGCTGCTGGAGACACCCCCGGAGAGCGTGCGCTTTGACCAGCACTGCGAGTATCACGAGCCGAAGCCCGGCGCAAATTCATAAGAAGAGAGAAAAACAAACACCGGCATATCGACGGAAGTACCGTCAATATGCCGGTGTGTTTTGCGGAATTGAGCGCAGGCTCCTGGCTGTTCAGTCTACCGGAAGCGAAAACTCCGCGGCGAACTTCCCGTCCTCCAGGCGGGTGACAAAGCTGCCGCCCATGGCCTGCATGATCTTTTCGCAGGTGCGCAGGCCGATCTTGGTGCTCTCCACCATGGGCGCGTGACTGGAGACGGTGTTGGACACGCAGACGGTGAGCGTCGCCTCCCGCTTCTCCGTCAGAATCAGCACCGGCCGGTCCCGGTCGGCGTATTTCTTCACATTGGACACCAGATTGTCCACCACCCGCTTGAGATACAGCGGGTCGCTGCGCACGGTGCAGCTTTCCTCGCACTCGATGCGGCTGACGGAAAAGCCCGCGTCGTTCAGGTCAAACTCCGCCTCGCCCAGCAGCTGCTCCAGCAGGAAGCGGGCGTCGTAGTCCTCCATGTTCAGCTCCAGGTCCGAGCGGCCGAACACCAGAAAATACTTGAACAGCTCGTCCGTCAGGTCCTTCAGCTCCATGGCCTTGTCATAGGCGGAGGCGGCAAACTGCTTTCCCCGCTCCGGGTCGGCAAAGCCGCTCTCGTTCAGAAGGCCCAGATAGCCCAGCAGGGAAGTCATGGGCGTGCGGATGTCGTGGGAGATGGCGGTAATCAGCTCGCTGTTGGCCTCCCAGGCCCGGCGTTCGCCGGACATGCGCTGGATGACCGAGCGGCGCATGGCGTCCATCTCAACCGCCAGCATGGCCAGCTCGTCCTCGCCGACCACGGTGATGGGCGCGTCCAGGTCCCCGGCGCCGATGGCCCCGGCCTCTCTGGACAGGCGGACGATCCGGTTGGTCAGGCGGCGCACGTACCAGAACATGAGCGCCAGAAAGACCAGCACCCCCAGGGTCATGGCGATGACCCGGTTTACGTTGTCCTCCCGGGTCTGGGTGCTGTCGCCGATGGCGATGTAGTACAGCCCGTCGGAAAAGCGCATGGGATAGAGCTTGCCGTACTGGGTGTCATAGCGGCGGCGGTCAAAGCTCTGCTCTGCGCCGCTTACGGGCTGCACCCGCCCGTCGGCGGCCCGCAGGTTCAGGCTGTTGTCCTTGTAGATGATGATGCTGATATAGGAATTGCTGCCCGTCCAGCGGGCAACCGCGTCCGCGTCGCTGCCGGACACGTCGTTTGCCGTGACGTAGCGGCTGAAATCCGCGTAAATCTCCGCCTGCCGTGCGGCCACGGACTGGGGGCTCATATAAATCCGCTCCAGGGCCAGACTGCCCAGCCCGTAGACCGCCGCGTACACCGCCGCCGCGCACAGCAGCGCCAGGCCGATCATGTACAGAATCTTGGCGTCCAGAGAGCGGGGGAGGCGGAAGCGGCCCTTGCCCTGCTCCGATTCAGTCAATCTGATAACCCCTTCCCCAGACGGTGCGGAGAATCCTGGGCTTGGAGGGATTCTCCTCAATCTTGCGGCGCAGGTTCAGCACGTGGACCATCACGGTGTTGCCCGAGCCCGCCAGGAACTTTTCGCCCCACACGGCCTCGTACAGCTCCGCCGCCGTGACCACGCTGCCCCGGTTTTTCAGCAGATATTCCAGAATGGCGTATTCGGTGTCCGTCAGGGTCATGGTGCGGCCGCCCACGGTGACGCTGCGCCCGTCCAGATCCAGGTCCAGACCCTGGACGTTCAGCTCCGCCTCCGGCTTGCCCCGGTACTGCTGGTAGCGGCGGAGGAGGGAGCTGATCTTGGCCAGCAGCTCCGCCTGGGAGAAGGGCTTGGACAGAAAGTCGTCCCCGCCGCTTTCATAGGCGGAGACCCGGTCCTGCTCGGCGGACTTGGCAGTGAGAAAGAGTACCGGCGCGTTTGAGAACCTGCGGATCTCCTCACAGGCCTGGATGCCGTCCATGCCGGGCATCATCACGTCCAGAATCACAAGGTCCGTGTCCGGCTGGCGGCGGATCGCCTCCACCGCGGAAGCGCCGTCGGCGGCCTCGTCCACCTGATAGCGGTCGCGCAGCAGAAGGCGCAGAACGTTGCGGATGTCCGGATCGTCGTCAACAATCAGAATGCGGGAAAGAGCAGCCATGGAAATCCCTCCAGAAAAATCAACTGCATATGAATCAGCGTTTTTTCGTATTGTACCATAAATCCGCCCCCGCATAAAAGTCTTTTCCGCGATTTAAGAAAGATTAAGAACTTACACCGGCGGCGGCATGGTATAATGAGCGCCGTCGGTGAGACTGTGACGGTACTGTGACAGAACTGTGACGGCCCGCGTGCTAGTCTTTCCGACGTATGGAATGAAACCGAGCGGCCGCGAGAGGCA
>CAMVIC010000276.1 GCA_947167435.1 uncultured Clostridia bacterium
TCTTGTTCAGGATGTTCAGCATCTCGTCGATGCTGTAGCCGTACTTGTTCATCAGAAACTGAATAACGCCTGCGTCCAGATCACCGCAGCGGGTGCCCATGGGGAGACCTACCAGCGGGGTAAAGCCCATGGAGGTGTCCACGCACTTGCCGTGGTCGATGGCGGCGATGGAGGAGCCGTTGCCCATATGGCAGGAGATGATCTTCAGCTCTTCGATGGGCTTGCCCATAAGGGCGGCGCAGCGGGAGGACACATAGCGGTGAGAGGTACCGTGGAAGCCGTAGCGGCGAATGCCGTTGCTGAGATAGTACTGGTAGGGGATGGCATACATATAGGCCTTGCCGGGCATGGTCTGATGGAAGGCGGTATCAAACACGGCTACCATGGGGACGTCGCCCATGACGGCCTTGCAGGCGTTGATGCCGGTGATGTTGGCGGGATTGTGCAGGGGGGCGAAGGGGATGCACTCCTCGATGGCGGCGATTACCGCATCGTCGATGCGAACGGAGCTTGCAAACTTCTCACCGCCGTGGACCACCCGGTGACCCACTGCGTCGATCTCCTTCATGGAGTTGACCACGCCGTACTGGGGGCTGGTGAGCTTGTCGATGACGGCGGCAATGGCCTCGGAATGGGTGGGCATGGCCACGTCTTCATTGAAAGCGGACTTTCCCTCCACCATCGGGGTGTGCTTCAGGTGACCGTCGATGCCGATGCGCTCGCACAGGCCCTTGGCCATGACCTGCTCGGTCTCCATGTCGATCAGCTGATATTTGAGGGAGGAACTGCCGGCGTTAATAACAAGAATTTTCATGTACGATTTCCTTTCACTTGTAATTATGGGGAATATTCGGTAAAATACATACAAAGATATTGTAATACAAACTGAAAAAAACGCAAGCATTTTTTGCGAGGTGATCCCATGTCTGTGATCGGTATTGTCTGCGAGTACAATCCCTTCCACAACGGCCACGCCATGCACCTGGATATGAGCCGGCTGGCGGTGGACCCGGAGGCTTCGGTGATCTGCGTCATGTCCGGAGACTTCGTGCAGCGGGGCGAGGCCGCGATCTATTCCAAATACGCCCGGGCAGAGGCTGCCTGCCGCTGCGGTGCGGATCTGGTGATCGAACTGCCGCTGCCCTGGGCACTGTCATCGGCGGAGGGCTTTGCCAGGGGCGCGGTGGGCCTGCTTTCGGACCTGGGCGCTACGGAGCTGTGCTTCGGCAGCGAAACCGGAGAGCTGGAGCCGCTGGCCCTGCTGGCCCGTACGGTGCTGGACAACGCATTGCAGCAGGAGGTTCGGCAGATCATGGCAGAGGACGGAACCCTGTCCTATGCGGCAGCCCGGCAGTGGGCCGCGGCAGAGCGTCTTGGCGCGACGGCCGACCTGCTCAGCATGCCCAACAACATCCTGGCGATGGAGTATCTGAAAGCGATTTACAGCCTGGGGCTCAAGCTGCAGCCGGTCGCGATCCGCCGGGTGGGCAGCGGACACGACGAGGGCAGCGACGGCTCCCGCTATTACTCCGCCTCCGAGGTGCGCAAGCTGCTTGCCGCCGGCTGGAGCGTGGAAGATGCGGTGCCGCCGGAGGCGGAGGCAGTCTACGCAAGGGAGCGCAAGGCCGGTCGGGAGATCCGGGAGCGCGCCTTTCTGGAGATGGCGATTCTTTCCCGTCTGCGCATGCTGACGGAGGCGGACTATCTGGCCCTGCCTGACGCGGCCGACGGGATGGGAAGGCGGCTTTTCCGGGCGGTGCGGACGGAGGCAAGCTTTGACGCGGTGCTGGCCGCTGCGAAAACCAAGCGCTATGCCCTGTCCCGGATTCGGCGCATGTGCATGTGCGCCTGCCTTGGCATTCGGGAGGGAATGACCAGAAACCCGGTGCCGTATGCGCGGGTGCTTGCCGCAAATCCACGGGGGAGAGAACTGCTGCGGGGCATTGCCGACGCGGGGAGAATTCCGCTGGTTACAAAGCCTGCTTCCGTCAGGAAACTGTCCCGTACCTGCCAGGGCCTTTTCGGACTGGATTCCTATGCCCACGATTTCTACGTGCTGGGCTACCCGGCGGAACCGGAGCGCCGCCCCGGCGAGGACTGGCGAACGGGGCCGAAGATTCTGGGCGATGGATAAGCATTCCTTGCACAACCTCAGACTTGGTGCTATAATGCCAGAAAATGCGAAAGATTTTCAACTTGCCGATTTGAGGGTTACCCATGTTTGAGAAACTGAAACAGATCCGCAATCAATACGAGCAGCTGCAGCGCCGTATGGAGGAGCCGGAGACCTATGCCGACCCGGCGGTCTATGCCCGCTGCGACAGGGAATCCCGTGAGCTGGCGCCTCTGGCTGAGGCCTATACCGCCTATGAGAAGGCAGAGAGGGACATGAACGCCGCGCTGGAATTGATGAACGATCCGGAGATGCGGGAGCTTGCCCAGGAGGAATACCAGCAGTCCCGCGCGGAGCGTGAGCGGCTGGAAAAAGAGATCCGCATTCTGCTGCTGCCGAAAGATCCCAACGACAGCAAAAACGTAATCATGGAAATCCGAGGCGGCGTCGGCGGGGAAGAGGGTATGCTCTTCGCGGCGGACCTGTTCCGGATGTATTCCATGTATGCCGAGTCCAAGGGCTGGAAGCTGGACGTAGTGAACGTCAGCGAGACGGAGCTTGGCGGTTTCAAGGAAATCAGCTTTGTGATCGAGGGGGCGGGCGCCTATTCCCGGCTGAAATTCGAAGCTGGCGGGCATCGGGTCCAGCGGGTGCCGGTGACCGAGTCCGGCGGCCGGATCCACACCTCCGCGGCTACGGTAGCGGTACTTCCGGAGATTGAGGAGCTGGATTTCAAGCTGGATCTGAATGATCTGAAGATCGACACCTTCCGCTCCTCCGGCGCCGGCGGACAGCACGTCAACAAGACCGAGAGCGCCATACGGATTACCCATCTGCCAACGGGCCTTGTGGTGGAGTGTCAGGATGAGCGCAGCCAATATAGATCGGAAGAGCAACACGTCTGAACTCCAGTCACAGAGTCAAATCTCGTATG
>CAMVIC010000277.1 GCA_947167435.1 uncultured Clostridia bacterium
ATGTTTGAAGGCATGAACAGCTGGGCGCTGCTGGCCGTCCCCCTCTATACCTTTGCGGGCTACACCATGTCCAAGGGCGGCATTTCCCAGCGGCTTATGGACTTCTGCTATGCCATCGTGGGCCATATCTACGGCGGTCTTGCCCACGTGAATGTGCTGGCCTCCATGATCTTTGCGGGCATCTCCGGCTCCGCCGTGGCGGACACCGCCGGCGTCTCCGGCATGTTCATGCCCACCATGGTCAAAAAGGGCTATTCCAAGGAGCTGACCGTCACCGTCACGGGCGTGAGCTCCACCGTGGGCATCATCATCCCGCCCTCCATCCCCATGGTGGTCATCGCGGGCATCTGCTCCATCTCCACCGGCAAGCTGTTTCTGGGCGGCATCATGCCCGGTATCCTCATCGGCGTTGCCCAGATGATCATCTCCTACATTTTCGCCAAGAAGGAACACGTGGAGCCGGAGCCCGGCCACTTCCAGCTGAAGGAAGTGTGGCGCACCTTCAAGGGCAGCTGGCCCGCGCTGCTGATGCCGGTTATCATCATCGGCACCATCACCGCCGGCGTGGTCTCCCCCACCGAGGCGGGCGCCATTGCCGTGGTCTACGGCCTTATCTGCGGCGGCATTGTGTACCGGGAGCTCAAGTGGGCGGACCTGAAGTTCTGCTTTACCGAGACGGTGCGGGTTTCCGCCCGCATCTTCCTGGTCATCGGCGCGGCCAAGCTCTATACCATCATGCTCACCACCGCGGGCTTTGACAAGTGGCTCACCAACGCCATGCTGGGCGTCAGCACCAATCCCACGGTGATCCTGCTGATGATCCTGCTGCTGTTCTTTATCGTCACCATGTTTATGGAGTCCATCGCCGCCCTGACCCTGTTCATGCCCATCATCTTCCCCATCGCCATGCAGGTGGGCATCGATCCCATCGTGCTGGGCGTGCTGGTCACGGTCATGATCGGCGTGGGTCTGGTGACGCCGCCGGTGGGCATGTGTATCTACGTGGCCTGCGACATCATGCATATCCGGGTGGGCCAGACACTGAAATATCTGATCTGGTACATTCTGGGCACCTTCGTGGTCATCGCGATTCTCATCGCCTTCCCCCAGCTGATCACCTTCTTCGGCTCCTTCCTGTGAGTCGGGAGCTTCGATCCCCTTTTTATTGAAACAGGCAAAAGCGCCGCCCTCGGGCGGCGCTTTTCTTGTTTTACAGGTTTCGGATCTGGTTCTGAATCAGCATGCTCACCGTGTCGGCCAGGTATTCCACCGATTGTATGCGGGCAAAGTCCCGCCCGTAGACCCGCTTGGCGGCGGGCAGGTCCTCCTCGCTGCCGGTGAAGACGCAGATCACCGCAATGCCGTCGGCACGGGCGCGGCGGACCTCAAAGGCGGTGTCGGTCACGCCGGCCTCCTGCTCATAGGGCACCCGCTCCTCGCCGGTTCCCTCCATGCGGACAATGTCGTTGGGCTTTACGTCCGACAGAATGATGAGCAGCTTATGCTCGTAATGGGACTGCTGCAGCAGATAGTGGGCCGCGCGCACCGCCAGTCCGTCCCGGTTGCAGCCGTTGGACACATACTCCAGGATTTTCTCGTTGCTTCCTGTCTCGTTGTATTCCCGGAAGATGCGCAGGATGGTATAGCCGGTCATGGAGCAGAAGCTCATCACCCGGCAGGGAACGCCGCAGCGGGTCAGCGCGCGGGCGATCATATAGCCCTGGTTGGAGACAATCTCCTGCCGGTTTTTCTGGGAGGTGGAGGCGTCCAGCAGGATATCCACGCACAGGTCGCCCATGTTCCCCGGCTCGTCCCGGATGAAGACCTTGTCGTCCTCCAGCTTCACGCTGCGCCAGACCCGGCCCCCGTCCAGGATGCCGGCGTTGGCGCGCACGGGCGCAGGCTGCATGTGCAGCAGCACGGAGTTCTGGATGGCGCTTGCCAGCTTCTGCTCGCTGGCCCGGTTCCGGGCCAGGTGTTCCTGATAGTACCGGCGGTTTTTCTCCACCTGGGCCGCCTCCCGCTCCTTCTGCAGGGCCTCGAAGCCGTTCTGGATCTTGCCCTCGGCCTTCTCGCCCCGGGTGAAGTGCAGATGGCAGCCGCGGTGGTTGCCGGTGCAGAGCTGCCGCTCAATCTCTTTGGCCTGCTGGGGGGAATAGACAGACCTGCCGTACTTGAAGGCCATGAAGCTGCGCAGCTCCTCCGCGCTTAGGGTGGTGCGCAGCTGCTCCTGCTCTCCCCTGCCCACCGAGCTGCCGCCGTAGAGGTTCTGGGGGTGGTCGGCAAAGCCCAGGCCGAACCTGCGAAAGCGGCCCGCTTTCCCGCCCCGTTTGCGCAGGGAGAAGGAAAAGCCCCGGTGCTCCGCCCGCAGCTCCTCGGTATTGATCTGGAACCACTGGCCGAACAGGCGCTTTGCCCGCTCCACAATGGCGTCGGTGTCCAGCTCCGGGGGAAATTCCAGCTCGTCCAGCAGCCGAAGATCGTAGCGGTTCAGATTGGGTTCCCTGCCCAGCACGCGCAGATAGTGGGCATAGCTCAGGCAGTCCAGCAGATGATAGTCGTCGGGCACAGTGTCCCCACAGGCGGTCAGATACCGCCGGGCATAGTCCTGCCGCAGTCCTGCCAGGACCGGTCGGTCCCGGACTTCCCGCTGGTAGACGCAGTTTTCCAGGCCCAGCCACAGCAGGCCCTCGTAGGTATCGCTGTCCTCCAGCGTCAGAAAGGAGGCGAAAACCGCCTCCAGTTTGGGATATTCATAGTGCCGGCGCACCGCGCCGATGATGCAGTTCCAGTAGAGCTCGGCGTTTCCGTCCGCGTCGTAGGCCTTGAAGTCCGGCTGAAAGCTGTAGTCCCGGGCGGCGCTCCAGATCATGTTGACGGCGCGCCTGTTCTGCAGTTCTGAGACGCTGTCCATCAGCTTTCAAACAGCTCTGCCGCGGTCAGCCCCCGCTGCACACGGGCAGAGATCAGGTCGGATACCAGCTGCCGCTCGAAGTCGTCAAAGGACTTGTTCACGATGCCAAGCTCCAGCGCTTCGTCCAGCTT
>CAMVIC010000278.1 GCA_947167435.1 uncultured Clostridia bacterium
TCGCTGGGACTGCCGCCCATCTGGGTGCGATAGCTGATGAGAATCTTGGCCGACATCATAAACAGCGCCGCCGGCACACCCTTGTCGGACACGTCCGCAATCACAACGGCCAGGTGTTCCCCGTCGATGAGGAAATAGTCGTAAAAGTCGCCGCCGACCTCCTTGGCGGGCGTCATGCTGGCGTAGAGATCAAAGTCGGTCCGGTCCGGAAACGCGGGAAAGACGTTGGGCAGCATGGCTGCCTGGATGTTCGCGGCGGTCCGCAGCTCGGTGTTCACACGTTCCTTTTCCGCGGTGACCCGGGTCAGATTATCGGTGTAGTCCACGATGCGGCTTTCCATGGAGCGGATTTCCTGATACAGGTCGCCGATCTCGTCGTTGTTGTGCAGATCCAGCTGGATTACGTCCTCCTTGGTGAAGGCCCTGTCCTCCTTGGCAAAGTTGGTGGCCGCGTCGGCCAGCTGACGCAGCGGCAGCACCGCCGTGCGCTGCATCAGGATAACGCCGGACACAATCGCGACCAGCAGCAGAACCGCCAGAAAGGCCAGGCTCTGGCGCAGGAAGGAATAGCGCTCCCGGATGATCACCGTCATGTCCCGGTCCGCGCCGGCCGCCGCAACGGCCTCTCCGGTTTCCGAGTCCAATACCGGCTCCTGGGCGGTACAGAGCCAGCCGAAGGAGGAGCGGTAGATGGTGGGAGGAATCAACACGTTGCCCGGGTAGGCTGCAAATTCCTCAATGGGCTCCTCAATTGTGCCCATATAGAAGAGGTCTTCATCGGCGTCGATCAGATTGTAGGTTACGCCGCCCACGTTTATCTGATAGTAGACGCTGTCTACCTGCAGGTATTGCTTGAGCAGGAGCAGACTGCCTCTGGTCACGTCATAATCGTCGTAGAGAGACCATACGAGAGTGCCGTCTTCTTTGACCGTCTCACCTGTCAGACCGTTGAAAGCACCGGGACGGCTGCGCATCCAATCCCGGATGATTTCTTCGTCGCCGGCTGCCTGGGCGCGGCTGCGCACGTCCCGGTATTCCTCGGTGTTGATCTCCTTCCAGATTTGGATAAGATTATCCGAAATGACGTTTTCCGAGCAGGCTTTCGCAGCCTGCTGGACCTGCAGACAGGTCTGTTCATCCACACGCTCGCAGAACACATAGTAACTGATCAGCATCAGCCCCAGGGCTACGGCCAGGATGCTGCCGATTACCAGCGCGTTCAATTTGAATTGTATGCTCCGTCTGTGGGGAGGTCTTTTCATAACTCGACACTCCTTCGCTTTCAGGCTTCGATGGTTTTCCGGATGGTCAGGATGTTTTTCCCGTCCCGGTATTCATATCGGACGTCATCCATGCTCTTTTTCACCATGAAAATGCCGAGCCCTCCGATTTTCCTCTCTCTTGCGGGGAGCGTCACGTCCGGGTCGCCCTGCTCCAGAGGATTGAAGGGCTTGCCCTCATCCTGAAAAGAGATGACGACAACGGGGGGCCTGTCCTCCGACTCAATGCGCACCGTCACCTGTCCATGCCGTTCACCATAGGCGTAGTAGGCAATGTTGCTGTACAGCTCGTCGATGGCAACGTCAATCTGGGTGACTGTCCGAAGACTGCAGCCCAGGTTTTCCAGCTCGCCGTTGATAAAGTCAATGACGGCGGGAATGTTTTCCTTTTCGGCGCCCATGGTCAGCTCTTTCAACCGCAGCCCTTCCTCTCTGAAACGTGAATCATATGAATCCGGCAAGTAAATACTGCCAAAACGTTATTCAATGACCAGAAAATCCAGGAAACCCGTCACGTCGAACACGTCCCGGATGATGTCGCTCACGTGGCAGAGAACCAGGGGCTTGCCCCGGCCTTCCAGCTCCTGCTGCAGGAAAAGCAGAACGCGCAGTCCCGCGGAAGAAATATAGTCCAGCTTTTCAATGTCCAGAGTCAGCTTGGAGACGCCGCCCAGAAGCGGTTCCATCTCCGCCTGAAAACCGGGCGCGGTGTTGGTGTCAAGGCGTCCGCTCAGCACTACGGTCAGCGCGTCGCCCTCCTGTTTTTTTTCGATGTTCAGCATGATGTTATCCTCCGATTCTTCTGAATGATTTGCCTGTTTTTTCTGACGATTACCGGGCCGAAAGCCTGCCCGGCCGGATCAGCAGTATTCGTATCGGCCCCGGTATCTGCGCAGGGCCAGCACCGTGACAAAAAGACTGAGCAGCTCCGCCGCGGGCCAGGCGCTCCAGAGTCCCACCCCGCCGAAGAGGGCGGACAGCCCGAAGAGACAGCAGGTGAGGATCACGAAGGAGCGGATGAGAGACAGAAGTCCCGAGACCATCCCGTTCCCGAAGGCCGTGAACAGCCCGGAGCCGAAAATGTTAAAGCCCACAAAGAGACAGGCCGGCAGCACAAGCCGATAGCCGAGAGAGGCAATCTCGTAAAACTCCGTGCCCTCTCGGAAAAAGATTCCGACCACCTGAGCGCGCAGCAGCCAGAGCAGCAGCATGGAAAGCACACCCAGCACCAGAATCCACAGGAGACTCAGCCGGAAGACCCGCCTGCGCATTTCCGTGTTTCCGCTGCCGTAGTGGTAGGAGAACACCGGTTCCACCGCGGAGGTGTAGCCCATGAAGACCATGGTGATCAGAACCTGCACATAGGAGACCACCGTCAGGGCGCTTACGCCGACCTCGCCATACCAGCGAAAGGCCAGATGGTTCATGAACAGCACCGTGACGCCCTCAGCCAGATTGGACACCATGTCGGAGGAACCGTTGAAGCATATGGCGCCGATTTCCTTCATGTCCGGCTTGGCAAGCTCCAGATGATAGGAGCTTTTGCGGGCGATGATGTAAAACCAGACGGCATAGGCGATGGTGCTGCAGTAGCCGATCACGGTGGCGATGGCGGCGCCGCGTATGCCCATATGGAGCTTAGCCATAAAGACATAGTCCAGCACACAGTTGAGTACGCCGCCGACCATGATCACAACGGCGGCCACCACCGTTTTTCCCTCACCGATGATGAGAATGCCCAGCTCAGACTGGAGAAGGATGG
>CAMVIC010000279.1 GCA_947167435.1 uncultured Clostridia bacterium
ACATGGTTGCCGCCGGCCGGGCCATCGCACAGATGGCCTATGACAACGGTTGCCGCAAGGCCTGCCTGATTGGCGGCAACATCGGCGACAACAACATGGATCAGCGCTCTCAGGGCTTCCGCGAGGTCTTTGAGCAGCTGGGCGGCAAGGTTCTGTTCGAGGCTCGCTGCACCGACAACTCCGAGTGCCCCGCCAAGGCCACCGACATGCTCTCCGCCAACAAGGACGCCGACTGCGTCTACTGCTTTGTAGGCGACTACGTCGAGGGCAGCCTGACCGCCATCGGCAACCTGGGGCTCGACGGCATCCAGGTCTACGTCTCCTGCGTGGACGAGGGTACCGCCAAGTACATCCAGGAGGGCACCGTCAAGGGCGGCAACGACGGCATTTCTCTGGCCTGCTTCATCTCCAGCACCCTGGTGCTGAACTATCTGGCCGGCAATAAGATCGTCGACGGGAGCGGCAAGGCTCCCCGCCTGAGCACCCACCCCTTCCAGGTCAACCAGGACAACGTGGACAACTACATGAAGGTCTTCTTCTCCGACAGCGCCCATCCCTTCACCAAGGGCATGCTGGAGGATCTGGTCAACCCCAACACCACCTATGACGACTATGTGAAGCTGGTCAACGACATCAACCTCGACTACATGCTTGAGGCCAACGGCCTGAAGTAATCCCTTTTCATATGGGAAAACAGCCTGCCCCTGCGGGCAGGCTGTTTTCCCATAGCATACCACATTCTCTACCAGAAATGGGGGAAAGGCGAATGCCGACAACTGCAAATGACAGCTTATCGCGCCGGAAGCAGGGCCTGAAAAACTGGCAGTTTTACCTGCTCTTTGCCGGCGTGATTGTGATCGTGCTGCTGCTGTTCCACCTGATCTCCGGCGGCAGCTTTCTGGCCTGGTCCAATGTGAAGGGCATCATTGCCCGCGCCGCTTATCCATCCTTTATTGCCTGGGGCTTCTGTTTCCTGTTCGCCTGCGGTTATACCGATATGTCCATCGGCGGCGTGGTGGTCCTGGGTTCCTTTGCCGCCTGTATCTTCGGCAACTGGTTCGGTCTGCCGGGGGTCATTCTGGGCGGCCTTGTGGTGGGACTGTGCCTGATCTTCATCAACTTCCTGATCTTTACCTACTCCGGCATCCCCTCCTGGATCGCGGGCATCAGCCTTGCCATGATCTATGAGGCGCTGGCCTTCCTGCTGAAGATCTCCAAGAGCACAAAGGCGCTGATCTCCACCTCACTGGACAAGGAATACCGTGTGCTGGGGCAGCTGCCCTGGTGCCTGATCATATTGCTTGTTGGGCTCGTCGTAGTCTACTATCTCTATAACCGCACCACCGTGGGTCTCAATATCCGCGCCCTGGGCGGCAACCGCGACGTGGCGGAGAAGCTGGGCATCAATGTGCACAAGACCCTGCTGTTCGTGGGACTCATCAGCGGAACGCTGGTGGGCATCTCCTGCGTGCTGCAGCAGAGCTATGCCGGGCAGACCACGGTCAAGACCGGCCTGACCAGCATCAACATGATCTTCCAGCCCCTCGCCATCTATCTGCTGGCGCAGATCATAAGGGAGCGCATCAACATCGTGGTCTGCGTCCCCATCTGCGCCTTCATCCTCTATTCCATCTTCAATCTGCTGACGATGCTGGGCGTCCCCTCCGGGACGCTGCAGGAGGCCTGCCTCGGCGCTTTCATCATCCTCTTCGGCATCATCGGCTCCCGGAACGTAAAGGGGGTCGTGAAATGAGCGGCGAGGTCATTCTTGAAATCCACGGCCTGAACAAGCATTTCGGCCCCACCCACGCCAACAAGAACATCGAATTTACCCTCCGCCGGGGCGAGGTCCACGGCCTCATCGGCGAAAACGGCTCCGGCAAGAGCACGCTTCTCAGCCAGATCGCGGGGCTTTACCGCCGCGACAGCGGCGAAATGCGGGTGAACGGGGAAGTCTACGATCCCCACTCCCCGCTGGACGCCAACGCCCACGGCATCAGCATGGTCATGCAGGAGCTGGGCGTGATCGGATCCCTTCCCGCCGGGGTCAACGTCTTTCTGGGCCGCACCGGCCAGTTCGCCAAGGGCGGCGTCGTGGATCTGCGGGAAATGAACCGCGCGGCCGCAGCGGTCTTTGAAAAGTGGGGGCTCAGTATGCCGCCGCTGAACCGCCTGACCGAAAACATGATCATCGAGGATCGGAAGATGATCGAGCTGGCGCGGGCTTTGTCCATCGACCCGGAGATCCTGCTGCTGGACGAGGTGACCCAGTCCCTCTCCCTCAACAACCGCAACACCCTCTATGACCTGATCGCGAAGCTCCGGGACATGGGCCGCAGCGTCATCGTCATCACCCACGATATCGAGGAGATGATTCGGATCACCGACACCATCACCGTTCTGCGGGACGGCGAGGTGGTGGGCCAGGTAGCCTCTGCCGAGACCGACCCGGATCAGATCCGCATGATGATGGTGGGCCGGCAGATCAGCGGCGAATACTATCGGGACGACCGCTGTGCCGACTGCGACGGCGAGACTGTGCTGTCCGTCCGCGACCTCTCCGTCCCCGGCGAACTGGAAGACGTCAGCTTCGACGTCCACGCCGGGGAGATCCTGGGCTTCTGCGGCCTCAGCGACGCCGGCATCCACTCCGTGGGCAAGGCGGTTTACGGCCTGACCGGCGCCACCGGCACGGTGCATTACCTGCCGGCAGACGTCAACATCACCAGCGCGTCTCAGGCCCTGGCAAACCACATCGGCTACGTCCCCAAGGACCGCGACAGGGAGGCGCTGATGATCCACGCCTCCATCCGCGACAACGCCGTGCTCCCCTCCGTGGGCGAGCTCCGCGCCGCCCTGGGCCTGCTGCCGCCCGGCAAGGTCAGCAGTATGGCGGAGGGCATCCGGGAGCGCTTCGCCGTCAAGAGCACCGGCATCGGCCAGAGCATGGACGCCCTCTCCGGCGGCAACAAGCAGAAGGTCAACCTGGGTCGCTGGCTGGCGAAGGACCTGAAGCTGCTCATCCTGGACTGCCCGACC
>CAMVIC010000280.1 GCA_947167435.1 uncultured Clostridia bacterium
TCCACAATATGCCGGGCGGTAATCATGGCGGCGCGGCGCATCCGCTCCTCCACGGGACGCAGCAGGCGCAGCACCTTCATCCGCACGGAATAGGGCAGGCTGCTCTCCACCGCGTCGGCATTGCGTCTTCCCTTCTCGGTGATGGAATAGCCATCTTCCGTCTGCTCCACATGCCCCGTCTCCACCAGCTCGCTCAGGCACTCGCTGTAATCAAAATACCCGATGCCGTCGTCGCACTGGCACAGCTCCAGCAGCGTCTCCGGTTCTACCGTTCCGGGGAGGCGCCGCAGTATGAAGAGGATGAGGATCTTGATGTCCAGCATGCTGTGGATAAATCCGAACTGATCCATTTCCGCCCTCCGATGATGATTTCTCCGGCAGCGTTTCTTTGCCGAAGCCACAATAAAGATATTATACTTCAATTCGATAAATTTTCAAGGGGAATTTCACACGCCACGACAGCGGCAGCCAGACAGCTTTTTGAGATTTGTCTCCTTCCCATTGAAAAATCAAGGAAAGAAGCCGGGGCGGCCCGTTCGGGCAGCCCTGGCTTCCTGCTTTTATGGTTATTCTGTTTGCGCCTCTCTCAGTCTGTCAGCAGGCACTCGCCGGTCATGTCGGCGGGCTGCTCCAGGCCCATCACGTGCAGGATGGTGGGGGCGATGTCGGCCAGGCGGCCGGGACGGAGGCTGGCCCCCTTCTCGGTGACCAGGAAGGGCACGGGGTTGGTGGTGTGGGCGGTGTTGACCTTGCCGGTCTCGTCGAACATCACGTCGGCGTTGCCGTGGTCGGCGGTCACCAGCAGCACCACGTCCTCATGCTTCTCCACCTCCGCGGCGATGCGGCCCATGCAGGCGTCCACGGTCTCCACGGCCTTGACGGCCGCGTCCATGACGCCGGTGTGGCCCACCATGTCGCAGTTGGCGAAGTTGCAGACGATCAGAGCATACTTCTCGGAGGCGATGGCCTCCACCACCTTGTCGCAGACCTGCTCCGCGCTCATCTGGGGGATCAGGTCATAGGTGGGATACTCCTTGGGAGAGGGCACCAGGCAGCGGTCCTCGCCCTCGGCCTGCTTTTCCACGCCGCCGTTGAAGAAGAAGGTCACGTGGGCATACTTCTCGGTCTCGGCCACGCGGAACTGCTTCAACCCCTTCTCGCTGATCAGATCGCCGATGGTGTTCTCGATCACCTCGGGGGGATAGGCAATGGGCAGGGTGAGCGCCTCGTCATACTGGGCGGTGCACACGTAGCTCAGGGGGTACACGGTCTTCTTGCGCTCGAAGCCCGCAAAGTCCGGCAGGTTCAGCGCCCAGGTCATCTCGCGGGCGCGGTCGGGCCGGAAGTTCATGAAGATCACGCTGTCGCCCTGGTTGATTACACCCTCGGCGCAGACCACCACGGGCTTTACGAACTCGTCGGTCACGTCCTGGGCATAGCTGGCCTCAACGGCGTGTACCGGGTCGGGATCCTGAACGCCCTCGCCGCAGACAATGGCGTTATAGCCGGCTTCCACACGGTCCCAGCGCTTGTCCCGGTCCATGCCCCAGAAGCGGCCCTGGATGGTGGCGATGCAGGCGTTGCCGAGTGCGTCGCACTTGTCCTTCAGCTGCTGCACAAAGCCGGCGCCGCTCTTGGGAGGCACGTCGCGCCCGTCCAGGAAGCAGTGCACGTAGACCTTTTCCAGCCCGCGCTGCTTTGCCATGTCCAGAATGCCGAAGATGTGGTTCAGGTGGCTGTGTACGCCGCCGGTGGACAGCAGCCCCATGATATGCAGGGCCTTGCCGTTTGCCTTGGCGTCGTCCATGGCCTTGATATAGACCTTGTTTTCAAAGAATTTGCCGTTTTCGATCTCCTGGCTGATCTTGGGCAGGATCTGGAACACCACGCGGCCGGCGCCGATGTTGGTGTGACCCACCTCAGAGTTGCCCATCTGCCCTGCGGGCAGACCCACGTCCAGACCGGAGGCCTGCAGCAGGGTGCTGGGATAGGCGGCAAAAAGGGCGTCCAGGTTGGGCTTTTTCGCCTGGGTGATGGCATTGCCCGGCGCGGGAGGGGCGATGCCGTAGCCGTCCATGATGATAAAGACTGCTTTCTTTCCCATGGCTTACTCCTGGGCGGTGGCAGCCACGATGGCTGCAAAGTCAACGGGCTTGAGAGAGGCGCCGCCGATGAGGCCGCCGTCAATGTCCGGCTGGGCCAGCAGCTCGGCTGCGTTCTTGGCGTTCATGCTGCCGCCGTAGAGAATGCTGATGGCGCGGGCGGGACGGGCGCCGTAGATCTTGCGAATGACGGCGCGGATGCCCTCGCAGACCTCCTGCGCCTGCTCGGCAGTGGCGGTCTGGCCGGTGCCGGTGGCCCAGATGGGCTCGTATGCGATGATGCAGCGGCGCAGCTGGGAGGCGTCGATGCCGCTGAGGGCGGCCTTGACCTGATAGCTCACGTACTCCATGGTCAGGTCCATCTCCCGCTGCTCCAGGCTCTCGCCCACGCAGATGATGGGGACGATGCCCTTCTCCAGCAGAGCCTTGGCCTTGGCGTTGACGAGCATGTCGTCCTCGCCGTGGTACTGGCGGCGCTCGGAGTGGCCCACGATGCAGTACTTGGCGCCGATGTCGGCCAGCTGGCTGGCAGAGATCTCACCGGTGTAGGCGCCCTTTTCATACTTGGAAACGTCCTGGGCGCCGGCGGCCACCTTGCATTCCTTGCCGGCCTTGATCATGGCGGGAACCATGACGGCGGGGGTGCACAGCACGATGTCGCAGGTCTTGGTCTTGGGCAGGTTCGCCTTCAGCTCTTCCATGAAGGGCTTGATGGAGGAAGCCAGCATGTTCATCTTCCAGTTGCCGGCGATAACGGTTTTGCGGTACTTTCTGTTCATAACAATCTATCTCCAATCCTTATATACCCGGGATGCGGGCGGCCGTACGGCCGCCCGCAGAAAAGGTTTTCCTTCCGGCTCCGGGGCCGGGTGCCGTGTTCTTACTTGTCCAGCAGGCAGGCCACGCCCGGCAGCTCCTTGCCTTCCAGGAACT
>CAMVIC010000281.1 GCA_947167435.1 uncultured Clostridia bacterium
GAGCAGGCGAAACGCCTTGTAATATCAATGGTTTTAGGAAAACTGAGTCTTTAATATAAAATGAAAAATTATTTGAAAATTTTTCGTAAAAAAATATAGAAAACCTAAAAAGAAAGAAATACGATCATAAATTATGATGTAGCAATTGACCTTCCGACGTTTTTGGTGTATGATTTGAACGTAAAAAAGTCCTGTTTGGATAAGACTGCGGCTCATTTACACAGCGAACACCATGAGATATTTCGTCAAGGCTGTGGAGGCCATCGGCTTTAAAAAACGGAAGACTTGATTTGCAATATGGAGCGGAGCTTCCAAAGCCCTATGGATAACTAATAGCTGCAAGTGGCTGCGATCCTGCCAGGAAGCCGACCGAACCTGATTCTCCCCCTGCTTAATAATTTTTATGAGGTGAATCCCATGAAAGCTGAAAAGAAGAAAATCTCCGATCTGACCCTGTGCTACTGGGTTACCACGCTGCAGTACCAGGGGAAGCGCCATCTGCTGGTGGCCTCCGAGAAGGCTTATTCCTGCCTGCTGTTCGACGAGTACGGCAATTTCGTGGACGAGGTCTGGAAAGAGCCCGGCGGCACTATGACCGCGGTGCAGCTTCCGGAGACGGACGGCACCTTCCTGGCCACGCACCGTATCTATTCTCCAAACGACAACAAACAGGCCACCATCGTACTCTGCTGGCATGAGGACGGCGAATGGAAGGTGAAGACGCTGCTGGATCTGCCCGGCGTCCATCGTTTTGACGTGCTGCGCAGGAACGGCGTCAATTACCTGATTGCCTGCACGCTGAAGAGCGACTATGAGTATAAGGAAGACTGGCGCTTCCCGGGCAAGGTCTGGGCCTGCCCGCTGCCGGAAGATCTGAAGAGCCTGCCGGAGGATTATCGGCTGCCCGCCGTTGTCATCCGGGAGGGTCTGCTGAAGAATCACGGCTATTCCCGCAACGAGAAGGACGGCGTGCAGGTGAGCATCGTCACCAGCGAGGAGGGCGTTTTCCGCTTTACCCCGCCTGAGGCTCCCGACGGAGAGTGGACGGTGGAGCAGCTGCTGGACGAGCCCACCAGCGACGCGCTGCTGCTGGACTTCGACGGCGACGGAGAGAAGGAGATGCTGACCCTCTCGCCCTTCCACGGCGACACGCTGAAGGTCTTCAAGAAGATCGACGGCAAGTTCCGGAAGGTATTCGAATATGAGAAGAAGATCGAATTTGCCCACGCCATCTGCGCTTCCGAACTGAACGGAAAGCCCTTTGCCGTTATCGGCTACCGCAAGGGAGACCGGGATCTGCTGGCAGTCCGGTATCAGGACGGCGAATACCGGGTGGAAATCCTGGACCACGATGTGGGACCGGCCAACGCCCTGTCCTTCCAGCTGGACGGCAAGACCCGTATTCTCTCCGCCAACCGGGAGATCAACGAAGTCGCCTATTATACTCTCTCCGAGGAATAATCGGATAATCTGTAGAAACAGCCCCTGATCATGGATCGGGGGCTGTTTTTGCGCGGGAAGGCGGCGTTGCAAATGCGGTTCGTCTGTTGTAAAATGGAAACAAATTCAAGCAAAGAGGGGATGAATATGAAACGGACGCTTTGCCTGCTGCTTTCCCTTGCGTTCCTGCTCGCCTGCACTTGTGTAACGGCTCGCGCGGAGAATGGGGATTTCAGGGAGGCGACAGCCGCGCAAAGCTTTGCGGCTGCCATGGCCTTCTGGGACTACGGCGAGCAGGATTATGCGGCGCCGAATGAGAATCTCATCTGGAATATGGCCGGCTGGTACGCGGCGTGGATGTACCGCACGGCGCTCTGGGACCTGGTGGGACAGGCAGAGCTCAGCGATTTTCTGCAGTCTATCGGCGCGGAGAATACGATGCTGCCGGAATCCTGGCAGGAACAGAACAAGGTCCGCGTTCTGCGCGGCTCTGACGGCAATGTGAGCTATGACTTTGCACGCCACAAGGAGCAGCTGGATGCCATGCTGGGAATCACGGTTTCCGTATCGATCACAGAGACAGGTGCGGAATCCGCACAGGCGGAAGTACAGTACCATTATGACAGCGGCTATTATGATGCCTGGAACTTCGCCCTCTCGTTTGCGCCAAACGACGTGCCCGACAGCGGCTTTCCATACCGCCTCACCGGCGTACAGGCAATCAATTCGCAGCCGGAGCTGAGGGGAGAACTGGGCTTCAGCTGGGAGGAACTGCTTGCCGCAAACAGTCTGGAGAAGATTCTGGCCCGGTGTCCGGCCATACAGATTCAAAACAGCAGCGAACTTGCCGAGACCTGTACCTGGATTTTTGCACGCGGCGGGGAAGCTGCGCTGGTCACAGTCGGAGAGGGGACAATCTCCGGCCAGTATCGCGGCTGTCTCTTCGACTGCACGGAGCAGGAAGACGGAAGCATGCGGGCCTGCGTGGGACTGTTCGGGGAAAGCCTGGACTGGGAGAAGCTGGACGACTATATCCAGAGTTATTTTGCGGATGTGCGCGTTATGGAGCTGGACCGGATAGAAGGCGATCTGATCTGGACCAGATGCATCTGCCTGGGCGGCATGGAAGAGTCCCTGGCCTTTGACAGGGGAACGCTGGTTCTGCGGGAGATGACAGTAAACGGCGGAAGCTTCCCGCCGTCGGAGACGGCCTTTACCTATACGGAGCAGGAGCCGGAGTTTTCGTTTCTGGACAGCTGGGAGGGACCGCTACGGCAGGTCACGATCCACTGGGAGAGCTATTCGGAGGGACAGCGCAGCGTCAGCACCGAGACGGTAACTGTACCCGCTGATTGGGAGGTCTATCCCTATGCGGCCGCATGGGGCGCTTATACCGCGTATATGAACGAGGGATACACCCAGCTTTATGCCTATCCGGGCCCGAACGTGGATTACACCCTGTATCTGACTACCGCAAAGGGCTGAACGGCGAAAAAAGCAAAGCAAGCTCAGGCATGAATTCGCAATTCACACTTGCATTTTGCCGACGATTAGCGTATTCTTTACCG
>CAMVIC010000282.1 GCA_947167435.1 uncultured Clostridia bacterium
CCACATGGGGAGGAGCTGCTTTTGCAGCCTCTCCTCCTGCTGGCGGAGGATGCCCTCCACCGCGTCCATGGCGCTGCTGCCCATGTCATCGTAGGAGGCGGCGGTGTCCTCCCCGTAGAAAAAGCGGCAGGCGGTATAGCGGTATTCCGGCGCCGCGTCGAAGCAGGCTGCCCGCTCCGCTGCGGTCTCCAGGGCCATCCGGGCGTCGTCGCCGCTGCCCTGCATGCTGAAGATCACCGCCAGCATGGCATAGGCCCATGCCTCCCACTTCCGGTACGGGCCGGCAGCTCCCTCCGGACTCAGCGGGGCGATCACGCCAATCAGCCAGAGCACCAGTGCCTGGGCCTCCCCGTATTTGCACTGGCGACAGAAGACGTTGCTCATGGCAATACAGTCCCGCAGCAGCTCTCCCACGCAGCGGGTCATAGACCCGGAGAGATACCGCAGGGCTTCCCCGTCCTTTTCTCCGTGCCAGGCCAGGAGCATGCCGATGTCGCAGTCGTATATCCTGTTGACGTTGTTCTCTTTCAGCAGCGCCAGAGCCTTGTCCTCCTGCCCCAGATAGGGCCAAATCTGCGCCTGCGCATAGCGTATGCCCGTCAGGCTGATCTCCGCTTCCCGGTTCTGGTCGATCAGCGCGGCCGCCCGGTCGAAAAGCGCCAGGGCCCGTCGGTGGTCCCTCTCGCTCTTTTCCTCCATGCCCTTGAGTTTGTACAGATGGGCGCTCTGGTACACCAGCGGGAATCGGTTCGGGTACTAGACCAGAGCCTTCTCCGCCAGGGCTGCCGCCCGGGCAAAGCGCTTCTCCGCGCGCAGGCGCCGCAGCTCTTTGATTGTCTCCTCCACGCCCATCCGACCGGGCGCAAAATCAAACAGCACGTCCAGTGAGCAGTCGAAGAAGTCTGCCAGCTCCGGCAGCAGTGCCACGTCCGGGGTGGTCTGTCCGCTTTCCCACTTGCTCACCGCGCCCACGGTCAGGCCCATGGCCTCCGCCAGCTGCTCCTGGGTCAGCCCCCGCTCTTTCCGCAGTGCTTTGATACTTTGTCCGATACTCATTTGGATCTCCCTTCGAAAAAAGTCCTGCAGGCTGCTTGTATTGTACAATCTGCCTGCAGGAAACGAAAGACCCCGTCTATCCAATCGGGAAAGAAAAAGTTTTACCGTCAGGAAAGTTCCGGCAGGGCGAAGGCCAGGACGAAGCCGCCCTTCAGGTGCTCCGCGCCGAAGCGCTCCATGCTCATGCGGCAGTCCTCCAGTCCGTCCGCCACGTTGAAGAAGCGGTACTCCCCTTCCGCCAGGCGGACGTAGCTGATGAAATGGGGCACCCGCCCCTCCTGATACCGGAGAATGCCCGCACGGCTCTCCCCCATCAGCTGCAGGGCAGCCTCCCGGCCCGCGGCCTCCTGCAGCTCCGGCGCGTACTCCCGCAGGAAGGCGCGCATGACCCGCACGGAGGTGGGTCCCGGCGCGTGGAGAAAGTGCCGGGCGTCCATGTCCTGCAGAATCGTATCCAGGGGCAGGTCCCGCCCCAGGAAATGCAGCAGGTTGAAGGCCGCTATGGGCCCGCAGCCGTTGATGCTGGCCTGCATGGTGCGGTATCGCCTGCCTGAAAAACAATCCTGGTCGATGATATAGCCGTCGGCGGACCAGCCCTCCCGCTCCTCCATGGACGCGCCCCCTTTTTCTTTTCCAAGGGATTATACCACAGCGTCAGCCTGTTTTCAATCTCGGGGGAAATCTGCCGCGCCGATCCTTGTTTTCTTTTGGGAATTGGGTTATAATAATTATTTATCGGCAAAGTGTCGCCGGCGTTCTGCCGGGCCGATTCGCGGCTCATCCCTTCAGAGCCGGGCCGGCCGCCAATTCATGTAAAAACCGAGGGAAAAAGCATGGAACGTTCAAAGAAAATCATTCAGACCAGCATTCTGGGCATCGTGGTCAACCTGGTGCTGGTGGCCTTCAAGCTGGTGGTGGGCCTGCTGGCAAACTCCATCGCCGTCATTCTGGACGCGGTGAACAACCTGAGCGATGCCCTGTCCTCCATCATCACCATCGTGGGCACCAAGCTTGCCAGCCGCCGCCCGGACAAAAAGCACCCCTACGGCCACGGCCGCATCGAATATCTGACCGGCATGCTCATCGCGGTGATCGTGCTCTTCGCCGGTCTCAGCTCCCTGAAGGAGTCCGTCACCAAGCTCATTCACCCGGAGCCCGCCAGCTATACCCTTGTGTCGCTGATCATCATCGCGGTGGCGGTGGCGGTCAAGTTCTTCACCGGCCGCTACGTAAAGAGCGTGGGCACCAGGCTCAACTCCCAGGCGCTGGTGGCCTCCGGCTCCGACGCGCTGTTTGACTCCATCCTCTCCCTGGCGACGCTGATCGGCGCCATTGCCAGCCTCGCCTGGGGCTGGAACCTGGAGGGCATTCTGGGCACGGTCCTGTCCGCCTTCATCATCAAGGCCGGCGTGGAAATGCTGCTGGAGACCCTCAGCAGCCTGACCGGCAACCGGGCCGACAAGGAACTGACCGACGCGCTGAAAGAGAAGATCTGCTCCTACGACCAGGTGAGCGGCGCCTACGACCTGACGCTGCACGAGTACGGCCCCACCAACATCATCGGCTCCGTCCACATCGAAGTGCCCGATGAGATGCCCGCCCGGGAGATTCACCGCCTGTCCCGGCACATCGCCGCCGACGTGTATCAGGAGTTCGGCGTGGTGCTGACCGTGGGCGTCTATGCCGCAGGCGACTCCAACCCCGAGACCGAGGCCTTGCGGCAGCAGATTCAGGAGATTGTCGCCGCCTACCCCGGCATTCTGCAGATGCACGGCTTCTTCGCCGACACGGAGCAGAAGCGGCTGATGTTCGACCTGATCATCGACTTTGCGGCGGACGCCCCCGCCATCTACAGGGAGGTCTGCCAGAAGGCTCAGGCCCTGCGCCCCGACTGGCAGGTGGACATCGTCCTGGACAAGGATTACAGCGAATAAGCAAGAGAAAAG
>CAMVIC010000283.1 GCA_947167435.1 uncultured Clostridia bacterium
GGACGAAGCTGCGGGGCCAGGTGCGCAACGTGCGTATCACCGCCGCGGCGGAGGACGGGCTCACGGGCGTTCTCGAGGACTGCGAAAAAAATGGGTGAAAAACTGCTGAGAAAGCGCCTGGTCTTTGAGGGTCTGGTGCAGGGCGTGGGCTTTCGCTGGCGGGCGCGCCACGCGGCCGAGGCCGTGGGCGCCACCGGCTGGGTACAGAACAATCCCGACGGCTCCGTCACCATGGAGCTGCAGGGCACTGAGGCCCAGATCGACCGGGTGATCCAGCTGCTGGACCGGGGCCGGTACATCCAGATCCTCCGCATGCAGGCCCGCTCCCTGCCGCCGGTGCCGGAAGAGCGGGGCTTTGTCACAAAAGATGACCGCTGGTGAGACAAAAGCAGTTGTCTGCCGGCCGAAGGCATGATATACTGACTGCAAGGGTTCCTTATGGGAAGAAGAAGCGGATCAAGATAAGCGTTCAATACAGGAAGGAGCGTACACGATGGTTATTCCGACCGAGCATTTCCGCAGCGAATACAGCAACATCCCTCTGCGCATCGCCAAGGGGCACTTCGCCACAGGCCACAGCCACATCAATTACTACATCGACATGACCTACACCAAGTACCGCCTCGCCGAAGCGCGGCAGGCCGCGCGGGAGCTGGCCGTCAAGTACCGGACCGTGGGCGATCTGGTGGACACCATCCTCTGCGTGGACGGGACCGAGGTCCTGGGCGCGCTGCTGGCCGAGGAGCTGACAAAGGTCGGCATCCGCAACCGGAACGAGCATGACACCCTCTACGTGGTCACGCCCGAGCAGAACGCCGGACAGTACATTTTCCGCGAGAACACCGCCCACCTGATCCAGAACCGCCATGTGGTGGTGCTGGCCGCCTCCGTCACCAGCGGCGCCACCGTCCAGGGCGCGCTGGAGGCCGTGCGCTACTACGGCGGCACCCCCGTGGGCATCTGCTGCATCTTCTCCTGCCTGGAACAGTGCCAGGATCTGCCCGTGACCACCATCTTCGAATCTGAGGTCCTGGGCGACTACAAGTCGCTGCCCGCCAACCAGTGCCCCCTGTGCAAGGCGGGGGTCAAGCTGGACGCGCTGGTCAACAGCTACGGCATTTCCAGCTTCTATAAATAACAACTGATCGGTTGCCGCTGGAGGCGAAGTATATGCTGGGCAAGCTGAAGTGCAAACTGCTCAAACAGATCCGCCAGAGGATCGCCGACGAAAACGACATCCCCTATGTGACCAGGGAATGCACCTACCAGGGCAGCTGCAAGGGCACCTGCCCCCAGTGCGAGAGCGAGCTGAGATACCTGGAGCAGCAGCTGGCGGCCCGGAAGGCCATGGGCAAGCAGATCCGCGTGTCGGCTCTCTGCGCGGGGCTGGTCCCAGGCGCGTCCGGCTCCGCACCGAATACTCCCGAGTCCGCGCCTGTTCCCTTTGAAATTCTCTCCGGCACCATGCCCATTGACGGGCCGGATGCCGCCGACGATGGGATTCTCCGTCCGGGGGATGATCGCTGCAGCCCCGATGAGCCGCTCGTGCTCGGTATGATGAAGGGCCCCGATGATTGGTTCACCCCCGGGCCCGGACTCGGTTTTGAGGCGGATGGCGAGCCGCCCCTGGCCGGCGTGCCGGAGTGCCCCGATGACTGGAAGACTCCCGGCCCCGGGATCGGTTTTGAGGCGGATGACGACACGCTCCGTGCCCCGGAAGAGCACAGGGACTGAACCGCCGCCGCGCCGGACAACGGGCAGCATCTGCGGCGTCTCCGGTTTCCCGTCGGAAACCTTTTTGCGCCTTTTGCGTCCTATTCTCTGAAGAATACACCACAGGAGGCGAGGCTTATGCTGGGCAAACAGAAGTGTAAAATTCTCAAGGAGATCCGCCAGCGGATCGCCGACGAAAACGACATCCCCTATGTGACGAGGGAGTGCACCTACCAGGGCAGCTGCAAGGGCACCTGTCCCCGCTGCGAGAGCGAGCTGAGATACCTGGAGCAGCAGCTGGCGGCCCGGCAGGCGTTGGGCAAGCGGGTGACCGTGGCGGCTCTCTGCGCGGGCATGGCCTTCGGCGCCGCAGGCTGCGCGCCCTTTGCGCCAAAGCCCACTCCCACCCCCGTGGTGGAAGAGCTCTCCGGCGCCCTGCCCTGTGAAGAGCCGGTTCCGACACCGGCAGAGACCCCCGAACCGGAGGCCGGCGAGGTGCTCCCGCCGGAGGAAATCGACCCGGTGGAAATTGAGTATGAGCTGGCCGGGGACGTACCCTATTTCACGGAAGAGAATCATGGCTGAGCCGCTGTTCCCGCTTTTGAGCCTCTCCAGGCTGCGCATGGGCACGGATGGGGAAGGCGTCACCACGCTGGCAGCCGGGGCGGGCTGTCCCCTCTCCTGCCGCTGGTGCATCAACAAACGCCTGCTGCGGGAGCTTACCGCGGAGCCGGTCACGGCAGCGGAGCTTTTGGACCGGGTGAAGATTGACGATCTCTACTTTCGCGCCACCGGCGGCGGCGTGACCTTCGGCGGCGGGGAGTCCCTGCTGCACGCGGGCTTTATCCGGCGCTTTCGGGAGCTCTGCCCCGGGCAGTGGCGCATCACGGCGGAGACCAGTCTCGCGGTGCCGGAGGAAAACCTGCGTCTGGTGCTGCAGGCCGTGGACGAATTTATCGTGGACTGCAAGGACATGGACGACGGCATCTACCGCCGCTACACCGGCGGGGACGGGGCGCTGATGCGGCGCAATCTCGCGCTGCTGCTGGACGCCGTCGGGCCGGAGCGCATCCTGGTGCGGGTGCCCCGGATCCCGCAGTACAACACGGCCGAGGATCAAAAACGCAGCGCCGAGGCGCTGCGGGAGCTGGGCGTCGAGCGCCTGGACCTGTTTGACTATATCATCCGGGATTGAGGAGGAAACCACATTGAACATTCACGAAGAGCTGGAACTGGACGTCTGCCCCTACGGCGGCGGGCCGGGCCTGCTGG
>CAMVIC010000284.1 GCA_947167435.1 uncultured Clostridia bacterium
CGTCAGCAGCAGGAGATATTCCTTCTGCGTCAGCAGCAGGTCCCGCTCCCCGGCATAGCCCAACATGGACACCGTGTCCAGCCGCAGGGCGCCGAAGCTGAGGACGCGCTTGCCGCGCCGGTCAGCCCGCAGCCGGGCCTCGATGCGCGCCAGCAGTACCCCGATGTCGTAGGGCTTCGGCAGGTAGTCGTCGCCCCCGGCCCGCAGGCCCTCGATGATCTGCGCGTTCTCCCCCAGGGCGGAGAGGAACAGGATCGGGACGTCGTACTCCGCCTTGATGCGCCCGCAGAGGGCCAGGCCGTCGGCGTCCGGGAGCATGATGTCCAGCACGATCAGGTCCACGTCGTTCGCTTTCAGCAGAGCCATGCAGGTCTTCCCGTCCAGGGCCTGCAGGACCCGGTAATCCTCGCCGGAGAGCACCTCGGCGTTGATCGCCATGATGTGGGGATTGTCCTCCACCAGCAGGATCGTCTCTCTCACGCCTCTCCCTCCTTCGGAACGGTAAAGCGGAAGCAGGAGCCCTCCGGTCCGGTGGAGACCAGCTCCAGCGTTCCGCCGTGCAGCTCCACGGTCTCCTTGCAGATCGCAAGGCCCAGGCCCTTGCCCTCGGTGGTGGTGTAGCCCTTTTCAAAGATGTGCGGGACCGCCTCCGGCGCGACGCCGCTGCCGGTGTCGGTCACATAGAAGGCCGCGAAGGCGCCGGCGTCCTCCGCCCGGACGGTGATGGTTCCCTCGCTCGTATGGCGGGAGGCGTTGACGATCAGATTGATCAGCACCTGCAGCAGCAGCTCATAGCTGCCGTGCAGCCAGCCGTGGAAGCCCTCCGCCAGGCGCAGCGTGTTCTGCCGCTTGGCGCAGATCGGCGTCATCACCGCCGCCGCACCCTTCAAAAGCTCGTCCGTGTCCACGGCGCCCATGTCGGCCTCGGATGCGTTGCCGTAGGTGTAGTCCATCAGACGGCTCACCATCTCGCTCAGGCGGTCTGCCTCGCTGCGGATGGTCCTCAGCCGCTCGGGCGCCTGGTCGGAGAGCTGCTGCTTCTCCATTTGACGGGTCAGAAGCTGGGCGTAGCCGGAGATGACGGTCAGCGGCGTCTTCAGCTCGTGGGCCACCATGCGCAGGAAGTCCTTGTTCATGGTGTTGACCTGATTCAGAAGCTCGTTCCGCGCCTCCGCCTCCTGCAGCAGCGCCGTCTGGCGCTGGATGCGGCCGTTGATGACCACGGCCAGCAGCAGCGTGCAGATCACCATGGCCAGCGGCGTGACGCCGAAGTGGTTCACCGTGGAATTGCTGCCCGTGTTCATGCCTTCCCAGATCAGGGTGCCGGTCAGCAGGGCCAGGGCGGTCAGCGTGAGTGCATCCAGTCCGTCCGAATTCTGCTCCCGCCGGAACCAGCGGATCAGCCTCCAGATAAACCAGAGCAGGAAGGGCACGCAGACGTAATAGCAGACGTGGCAGACCAGCACCAGCGACCGGATCGGAAGGAGGAAATGCAGCACCGTGAGGATCAGGAACGCGGCGGCGAGCAGGCCGATGGACCGTTTGCCGACGGCCTTCGGATAGAAGGCGGTCAGCAGGGTCAGCGCAGTGAAGGGGATCCAGGAGACGTCCAGCACCAGGATCCGGTATTCCAGATAAAAATCATAATCCGCGCGG
Source organism: uncultured Clostridia bacterium (assembly GCA_947167435.1). The sequence goes on from CAMVIC010000284.1 coordinate 1,657, forward strand.
AGCAGGTGCTCGGCGAAAAACCACTGATTTCGCAGCGCCATGACCAGGCAGCAGAGCGCCAGCGCCGCGTATTCCCAGCGCTTCTGGATGGAGGCGCATAGGAGGAGATAGAACATCAAAAACAGCAGCCCGCAGCTCAACATCATGGAGTACAGCGTCAGGCCCCGCAGATATTCGTCGACGTTCTCCGGCGTGGAGATCACGGTGCTCTGGATGAAGCCGCCGTCGTTGTGCCAGTAGTTCGCGCTCTGGTAGACGATCTCGACCGCTCCGTCCTCGCCGGTGAAGAGGGGCAGCGTCACGTAGCGGACCTTCGGCACGGCTTGGGCCGGATCGTCGGACACAAAGCCGACGTTTTGCACTTCCCTGCCGTCGACGAAGATGCGGGTGGAATAGTCGATGGAAAAGGAGCCGAGGGTCAGATAGGTGTTCGGCCGGGCCAGGAGCCGCAGCCGCCAGGTGCCCAGGACAGCGTCCAGAGGCGCGTCGTTGTCCTTCGCAGGCGCCGTCTCCGGATCGGAGAGCTCCTCCGGGGTATAGAGCGCGCCCGGCCAGTAATCCCAGTTGTTGACCAGGTGGTACACGTTGTACTCGAAGTCCGCCGCCCGGGCGTCCATGACGCCGTTCTCGGGGTGCAGCTCCGGGAAACGCGTCTGCACCCGCCCCCGGCACAGCAGCAGGAAGGCGCCGACGAGCACCAGCACCAGCACCGGAAAAACGAACCGCCGCGCTGTTCCGATCAGTTTTTCTCTTCGCACAAGGTCTCCCCGCTCTCTCCGGTAAGATCAGACAGAGGCTTCTCAGCCGGATCCATCTTACCACCCCGCAGCCCGGAATCGGCGAATCTTACAGAATTGTAAGCGTCCTTACGTCCCACGCCCGGCATTTTCACAAATCAGTATGCTGGGTTTCCTCCTCATTCCATCAGCATGGCGTCCAGCAGCTCATGGCAGTACACGCCAAAGCTCGTTCCTCCGTCCTGCCAGACGACCTTGTCGCCCTCGGCCTTCACAGAGCGGAAGACCTGGGGCGAGGCCAGCCGGGCAAAGCGGAGCGTCCGCACCCGCCGCTCCATATTGACCACGGCGGAGCTCCCGTTTCGGAACGTCAGCGCCAGCCGATAGTCCGGCAGGGGCGTGACGGCCTTTAAGATGGTGTCCATGATATGCCTCCCCTAAAACATACGGGTTTGCAGTTTACAGGTACAGCATACACGCCCTCCCCTTTCCCGCGCATCACCCGAAAGGGTCATATTTACAAAAAATTGGAGAGAGGACGGTAATCCTCCCTCCATTTCGGAGCGGTATTTCAGC
>CAMVIC010000285.1 GCA_947167435.1 uncultured Clostridia bacterium
CCTGAATCCGGAGTGCCTCAGCTGGGCCATGGAGAAGCGCAGCCTCGGCGATATCACCACCGTGGCTGACAGCACCGGCAACGGCTGGTTTGTCATGCTGTTCCAGAACCATGACGACAACACCACGAACGTGGTTGACGTACGGCACATTCTGATTACCGCAGAGGCCGCGGAAGACGGCAGCTATTCCGACGAAGCCATCGCCGCCGCCCATGCCCGCGCCCAGGAAATCCTGGACGAGTACAAGGCCGGCGAGCAGACCGAAGAGGCCTTTGCCGCCCTGGCGGAGCAGTACTCCGAGGACCCGGGCTCCAACACCAACGGCGGCCTGTATGAGGACATCATCCCCGGCCAGATGGTGGAAGAGTTTGACGCCTTCTGCTTTGCCGACCACAAGAGCGGCGACACCGGCATCGTGGACGCCAACCGCGGCGACTATGCCGGAAGCCACGTCATGTACTTCGTGGGCCAGGGCGACACCGTGCGCAACCTGATTGCCCGCAACAGTCTGGCCAGCACCGATCTGCAGGACTGGCTTACCCAGCAGATGGAGGGCGTGGAGGCTGTCCGCGGCTCCGGCATCAAGCGCGTGGGCTGAGACTGAAAAAAACGACAGAGCAAAGCATCCCCCGGCCGAAGGCCGGGGGATGCTTTGCTCTGTCGATTATTCCTTGGCAGCGCCGGGGTTGGGAAAGGCGTCCATCAGCTTTTGGAAGGTGTCGGAACTTACGGCGTGCTCAATGGCACAGGCCTCCCGCTCGGCGGTCTCTGCCTCCACGCCGACAGATATGAGCACCGCCTTGAGATAACGGTGCTTGGCGTCGGTCAGCTCCGCCAGACGGCGGCCCTCATCGGTCAGCCGGATGTGCTTGTCCTCGTCAAGAACAATCAGCCCGGCCTCCTGCAGCTTGCTCACGGCCACACTGACGGACGGCTTGCTCACGTCCAGCTCCGAAGCCACGTCAATGGAGCGGCAGTAGCCTTTGACACGGGTGATATTCAAAATGGCTTCCAGATAATCATCTCTGGCCTCGTTGCGGAAATTCCTCAGATTCATGGCTGAACCTCCTGTTTCCGGCAGCGTACGCCGGTTCTAAAGTCCAGTATAGCATAGAAGTTAAAAAATCGCAAGTATCCTCACAGATACTGGAAATTGCTGCCGCCGACGTCGTTCAGAACAATTCGTACATCCAGACAAAAAAGGGCATGGTCAGAATGCACAGCAGCGTTGTGAAAATGTTGATGGCGCTGGCATAGACCGAATCCTGCCTGTAAATCTGGGCCAGCTGGGTCACGGTGGCGGCGGTGGGGGCGCAGGCGGGCAGAAAGCTGATGAGAAAGACCAGCCGTCCGTCCGGAAGCAGACTCTCCAGGCGGAGAAGCTTCAGCAGAAGCAGCACCGCCGCAGGGCACAGCAGCATGCGAACGGCCGTAACCAGATAGATGCGTTTGTTCGCCAGTACGGTTTTCAGGTTGGTGGAGGCGATGAGCATGCCGGTGACGATCATGCCGCAGGGGCCCGCCATGGCTGCCAGAGAGGATACCGCGTCCGCCGCCAGAGAGGGCAGCTTCCACCCGGTGAGGAAGAACAGCAATCCCACCATTACGGCAATGAGGTTAATGTTCAGCAGCAGCCTGCGGGGGTCGAATTTCTCCTCCGGATGGAAAATGTGCACCCCGTGGGTCCAGACGAAAAAGGCCTGTACGGCGATGAAAACGCTGTTGTACAGCACCCACTCGCTTCCGAAAACCGAGAGTACCACGGGGATCAGCAGGTTCCCCGCGTTGGGATATTGGACGGAGGCAATTTCCACGGGACTTGCGTGGGCCGTTTTTTTTAGAAGCTGACCCACCAGCAGAAGAAAGATATTCAGCCCCAGGGCAAAGAGCGCGGAGAGCAGAAAGCTGTGCAGAACCTCCCGGCTCAGGGCGATCTGAAAGGCGTTGAAGTACATGCAGGGATAGACCAGGTATACGCAGAGCCGGGAGAGAACCAGGCTGCCCTTCGCCTCCACTACGCCGGTTTTTACCACCAGGAAGGCGGCAAACATGATGAGAAACAGCTCTGCGATTTTTTTCATGAGAAGAAGAGAGATCAAAGCCTTGCCTCCTGTCGTGTGTCGGTTTGACGCAGCCGGTTCAGCTTCTCGGTCATGGCGAGAAGAACCAGAACCAGCAGGGCCAGCGCATAGGGAAAGAGTCTGAGGGTGGTCCGGGCGGCCAGAGCGCCGAAGAGAGGGGGCAGCAGGGAGCTGCCCAGGTAAGCGCTGGCCATCTGTACACCGATGATGGCCTGGGAGTTCGCGGCTCCGAAGTTTGCAGGGGTGGCGTGGATGATGGACGGGTACACCGGACCTGCGCCCAGACCCAGTATCAGCAGACCCGCAAGGGCCGGCGGCGTATAGGGCTGCAGCAGCAGGACCACCGCCAGCAGCATGACGCCCGCGCCGATGCGGATCATCCGCCGGTCACCCATGCGCTCGGTCACAAAGCCGTTGAGCAGACGGCCCAGGGTCATGCCGGCATACATGAAGGAGCCGAAAAAGGCCGCCCGGTCCGGACTCAGTCCCCGGACGGATACCAGATAGCTGCTGGTCCAGAGAAAGGTGACGGTCTCCAGGCCGCAGTAGGAGAAGAAGGCGGTGAGAATACAGGGCACGCCCGGAATCTGCAGCGCGCGGCGAAGACCCAGCGGCGGCGCAGACCGGGCGGCCGCCTCTTCCGGGCTCTGCAGAGTGCGCCAGAGAGGCAGGCTCAGAAACAGCACGGCGGTCAGCACCCACTGAATCAGCGACACGCAGCGGTAACCGCCCTGCCAGTTTTCCCCGCGACTGAGGAAAAAGCCCATGATCAGCGGACTCAGGGAGGCGCCCAGTCCCCAGAAGCAGTGCAGCCAGCTCATGTGCCGGGACTTGAAGTGCAGCGCCACGTAGTTGTTCAGCGCCGCATCCACCGCGCCGGCGCC
>CAMVIC010000286.1 GCA_947167435.1 uncultured Clostridia bacterium
CATAGGCCGAGGCGTCGGTATAGGCCGGGCCCTGATAGACTTTGCTTGCGGCGATGCGGTCGCAGAACATCTCGGCCAGATAGCGCATGGGCATGGGATTGCCGGAAAAGCTCAGGCTGCCGTCCGGCTGGCGGACGTAATCCACCCAGTATTCAAAGTTGTGGGGGTTTCGGCCCTTGTGGTGGAGCCAGGCAAGGGAGGCGCGGGCAGTCCGGCGCTCGGCGTCGTTGGGGCTGCGGAAGCCCTGATAGTATTTGGCGCCGCGCCAGAACTCCACAGGGGAGTATTTGCTCAGATCGTGCGCCAGCCCCTGTCGGTACAGGCCAAGACGAAAGCAGTAGCGGCACACCAGCATGCGGTGGGCGGTAATGGTTTTGAAATGTGCGACAGGATGCATGGTCAATTCTCCGGTTTTTCTGATTTGTAGTGCAGGATGGCCGCCAGCTCCTTGCGGATGCGCTTTCGGCGGCGGGTGAGGGCGAGAGCTACACGATAGAGAAACAAAAACGGCAGCAGGAGCCTGTGCCGGTAGAAGAACGGGTAGCGTTCCTGTATGCCGGACATGGGCAGGAACAGGCGGCGCAGCACATAGCGCAGCCGGCGCCCCGGACCCTCCTCCATTTGCTCCAGCCGCTTTTCGGTGATGTTTTCCACCGTGCCGTAGACGCCGGAGCGGAGGATGTAGTCCAGCATCTCCGCGTCTTCCCCCCGGGCTTCCCGCCCTTCAAAAAGACAGAAGGCCAGAAGGCGGCTGCGCTCCTCGAAGGAGGCGATGCCAAGTTTTTCCGTCTCCCGGCGGATATAGTCCAGATCCAGTGCGGTACCGAAATGCCGCAGATACAGGTAAACATCCAGAAACGAGCGGAGACCGGTGCCGCTTCCGCTGTAGTGGACGTATTCATGGGCTGTCATATAGACGTAGAAATCCTCCGGCGAGAAATGACAGCCAAAACTGTGCCTTTCGTCCGTGAGGAGACGGCTCTTGACATCCCGGTAGTATTCGTTCAGCCGCTCATGGCGGGAGCCGAACAGGCGGCGGTGCATCTCAAAAACGCAGACCGGTGCCTTGATATAGACGTCGTGAAAGCTGTAGCCGAATTCGTCGACCGTAAAGCCCTGTTCCAGCATCAGCTCCCGGACCTTATCGGCATAGGCGGCGTCAAACAGAATGTCGTAGTCGGACATCTGGCGCATCCCGAAGGCGGGATACAGGTCCTTCAGCACGGCACCCTTCAGGGGCGTGTACCAGATGCCGCACTCCTCCAGACGGGAGGTGAGCTGCGTTTTCTCCGTCTCCAGGGTGACCAGCTTGTGAATGGCCTTGCCCTTGGCCTGAGAAAAGGCCGCGTCCCGGATGCCGGCGCGCTCCAGCGCCATGGCTGCGGCAGAGCAGAGCATGTGCCGCTCGGCCGCCCGGTAAAGGGCGCCTAGGTCCATTTGGGAAACCCGCTGCGGATCCGGCGTTTCATCCCGTACGGCGCAGCCGCAGAGGTAGAGCAGGTCGGATATGCCCTCGGCGTAATTGCTGTTCATTCTTCTTCCGGCCCTCCCTCCGAAAAGTGAACGACCCGGTCACAGATGGACAGGACGGCGGGCCGGTGGGTGACGATCACAACGGTTTTGTCCGTCAGCTGCCGCAGGTTTTCCAGCAGCTGCTTTTCCGTCTGTTCGTCCAGGGCACTGGTGGCCTCATCCAAAAGAAGCACCGGGCTGTCGGCAAAGATGGCGCGGGCGATGGCAAGACGCTGCATCTGCCCCTCGGACAGACCCGTCCCGCGCTCGCCCAGCGGCGTGTCCAGGCCCTTTTCCAGCTGGGCTACGAAGTCCCGGGCGCAGGCAATTTCAAGCGCGGACCAGAGCCGCGCCTCGTCCCCGGCGCCGGTCGGATCGGCAAAACTGACCAGCTCCCGGATGCTGCCGCTCATGAGCTGGTTTCCCTGGGGCACATAGGCAAAAAGCCGGCGCCAGTTGGCGGTGAGGGGCTGCTCGCGGCCGGCGTTGTCCCGAAGAAAGCGCTCGCCCGCGTCGAGACGGTACATGCACATGAGAAGCTTCAGCACGGTGGACTTGCCGCAGCCGCTCTGACCGGTGAAGGCGACCGTCTCACCGCGGCGAATGGACAGCGATAGGCCCCGCAGTACGGCGGGCATGTGCTCCTTGCTCAACTCTTTAACGCTCTCGGACGGGGCATAGTAGGTAAAGGCGGCACTGCGCAGACCGAAGGACTGCAGCTGTTCCCGATAATAGCGGAGAACTGCATCACGGCCTATGAGTTCGCCTTCCATATCATCGTCAAAGGCTTCCGCCTCCATGAGGCGCTCCGCGCTGGCCTCCATGGCGTAGAAGCGGGGGAGATAGCCGGAGATATCCGCGAAGGGAGCCTGAACCTGCGCAATCAGCTGCAGAACGGCGGAGAGGGTACCGAAGCTGACGGTGCCCCTCAGAATGCCGTAGCCGAAATAGCCGAGCCCGCCCAGATACATCCCGTTCATGGCAGCGGAAAAGCCCACGTTGCAGAAATTGTGAAAGCGGTTTTTCCGCATACGCGCGCGTTGATGGCCGCCCATTTTGCGGTCCGCCTCCTGCAGCGTGAGCGTCTCTCCGGCAAAGGAGCGGATCACCATCATGCCGCCCAGCCGCTCCTGCAGAAAGACCCGCAGCCGGCCGTCCGCCTCCTGAACGTTCCGGTGCAGCTTCTTGAGAGAGCCGCGGAAAAGAAAGGTGAACAGGATCAGCAGCACGCCGCAGGGCAGCAGAAAGCAGGCGAAGCGAGGATCCAGCACGACGATCATGATGAGCGCGCTAGCAAGCTTCACCAGCATGCCGGCCAGACCCGGCAGTATATCCACATAGCCGTTGGCCACAACCACAGTATCGCTGGTCAGGCGGTTGAGCCACTCACCGGAGTGCACCGCACTGACGGAGGCATAGCTTTTCCGCAGCAGCCGGTCCAACAGCCGTTTC
>CAMVIC010000287.1 GCA_947167435.1 uncultured Clostridia bacterium
GAACAGAGTGTAGGCTGCATCGAATTCCTCCGAAAAGTTGGGTCAAAGGGGTGTGTGCCTTACAGCAGCGCACCCGTGATGGTGTCGAATATCAGGAAAAATCTGCCGAGGGTGGTGTGGGCCATGGTCTCCTTGCCGATGACAAGGCCCAGGAAACTCAGAAGCCAGCACAGCAGCACGCAGTACAAAAAGCCCTTGCCAAAGCCCAGCACCGCGCCGCCGATCTCATCCAGGTTCTCCATATTGGGGAGCCGGAAGGAGAGATTGCCGATGCTGGCCAGCGCCACCAGCAAAATCAAAATCAGCAGGAAGGCGATGACCGTGGTCATGACCTTGGTGACGGTGTCGCACACCACGGCGACCACCGCGTCGGTCATGCTCACGCCGCTCTCCTGGGCGTAGGCCACCGCGTCGGCCGCCAGCTCCTCGGCCCGCTTTTCATAGAGCCCGAGGTCGCTGAGGCACTCAAAGGCGTAGTCGTAGCGCAGGGAGCTGTCCTGCTGGAGAATATCGTCCAGCGACAGGTCGCTGCTGCCGTAGCCCATGCGCTCGAGGATGACGTTGCGGTTCTTGCTGGAATCCACATAGCCGTCCACAAAGGGCTCCAGCGCGGGGACCACCTCGTGTGCGTAGGCCGCCGAGAGGATGTTGGCCCCCAGCAGGGAGATGATAATGGCGAGGATGCCCGCCACGCCCCCCACCAGGCCGCGCTTGTAGCCGTTCCAGGTGCACAGGGCGATGATGATAATCAGAACAATGTCAATAATAGCTTTCATATGTACCCGTCATCCTTTGCAGAACCAGTACTTGATTTTAGCATATCTTTGTGAACAAATATAGCGCAATTTAGTGTCTGGCCATCATGTCCCCCGCGGGGCCGTCGTACCAGACGCGGTTGAGATAGAGCCCCTGGGGCGGCATGGTGGGGCCGGTGAGACGCCGGTCGCCCTTTGCGAGCAGGTCCGGGATCTCCTCCGGCAGAAGCTTGCCATAGCTGGCATAGACCATGGTGCCCACCATGGCCCGGCACATGTTGTAGAGAAAACCGTCGGCGCAGATGGAGACGGTGATGAGTTCCCCGTCCCGCTCCACCCGGCACCAGTACACGGTGCGGACGGTGGTCTTTGTCTCCGTGCCCACGGAGCGCACGGCGCGAAAATCGTGCGTGCCCTCAAAGGCCGCGGCGGCCCGCTCCATGAGCGCCAGGTCCAGTTGCTGCGGATAGAAGCAGACCCGCTTTTCCAGAAAGGGATCGCGGATGTTGCTGTTCCATATTTTATAGATATATTCTTTTTTTATGCACGAGGAGATGGCGTTGAACGCCTCGGGCACCTCCACCGCCTCCAGCACCGCGATGTCCTCCGGCAGGCGGGAATTGAGGGCCAGAGGCAGGCGCGAAAGCGGGATGCGGTTGTCGCTGTGGAAGTTTGCGCAGTAGCGCAGCGCGTGCACGCCCGCGTCCGTCCGGCCGCAGCCGACAACGCGCAGCCGCTCCCCGGTGGCCTTGCAGATGGCCTGTTCCAGCGTCTCGGCTACGGTGACGTCGTTTTTCTGCACCTGCCAGCCGTGGTAGCGGCTGCCGTCATAGCGCAGGCAAAGGGCAATGTTTTTCATAGTCCCAGTCTTTTCACGGTAATCATGGCCGCGAGGAAGGCAACGCCCAGCACGAGCGCCGTCCAGTCCCGGCCCGCCATCTTGAGCTGCTTCATGCGGGTTCTGCCCTCGCCGCCGTGGTAGCAGCGGCTCTCCATGGCCACAGCCAGCTCGTCGGCGCGCTTGAAGGCGGAGACGAACAGCGGCACCAGGATCGGCAGCAGCGCTTTGGCCCGCTGGAAGAGACTGCCGGTTTCAAAGTCCGCGCCGCGGGCCTTCTGGGCGGACATGATCTTATCGGTTTCGCTGATGAGGGTGGGGATGAAACGCAGGGCCATGCTCATCATGATGGTCATCTCGTGCACCGGGACCCTGAGCTTTTTCAGCGGATTCAAGAGCAGCTCCAGCCCGTCGGTCAGGGCGATGGGGCTGGTGGTGTAGGTCAGAAGGAAGGTGCCGGAGATGAGCAGGACGATGCGCAGAATCATCTGCACGGCCCGCGCGATGCCCTCCCAGGTGATGATCCAGCCGGGAAGCACCGGGGTGCCGGTGGTGTAGAAAATGTTCAGCAGCGCCGTCAGGACGATGATGAACAGCATGGGCCTCACGCCCCTGAACATGGTGCGGGGCTTGATTTTCGCCAGCGTCATGCAGCCGAGCGCCGCCAGTGTCACGAGACCGTAGCCCAGCCAGGAGTTTGCCTGGAACAGGGCCACGATATAGACGATCACCAAAATCAGCTTGGTGCGCGGATCCAGCCGGTGGGCAACGGTGTCGCCGGGGAAGTACTGGCCGAGGGTGATGTCCTTCAGCATGCGCTCCCCTCCTTTGCCGCCAGCAGAGCCGCGAGCAGCTGCTCATGGCTGTAGATGCTCTCCGGCAGGGGCACGCCCCGCTTTCTGAGCGCCATGGCAAGCTCGGTGGCCTTGGGCACGTCCAGGCCGATGGCCGTCAGCTCCTCGGCGCGGGCAAAGATCTCGGCCGGGGTGCCGTCCATGGCGACGCCGCCCCGGTCAAAGACGACGATGCGCTCGGCAATGCGGGCCACCTCGTCCATGCTGTGGCTGACCCAGAGCACCGTGGCGCCGGACTTTTCCCGGTAGTTGCGGATGTTGGCGAGGATGCGCTCGCAGCCAGCGGGGTCGAGACCCGCGGTGAGTTCGTCCAGCACCAGCACCTGGGGGCGCATGGCAATCACGCCCGCGATGGCGATGCGGCGTTTCTGCCCGCCGGAGAGCTCCAGCGGGGATTTTTCAAACAGCTCCTCGGCAACGCCCGTGAAGGCAGCGGCCTCGCGCACACGCTCGTCGATCTCGTCCTTTGTGAGCTTCATATTGCTC
>CAMVIC010000288.1 GCA_947167435.1 uncultured Clostridia bacterium
TGATCGTGGCGGGCTTGGAGTTGCAGCGCTCCACCTCATAGCCCTCTTCCTTCAGGGCAAGGCAGGCCTGGGTGCCGGCGTAGTCGAATTCCGCCGCCTGGCCGATGACGATGGGGCCGGAGCCGATGATGAGAACCTTCCGGATGTCAGTACGTTTTGCCATATTTTATTCCTCCTTACATGCCTGGTAGTAGTCGATTACAAAAGTTGCCGGCGGTTTTGACTCAGCTCCCCGGAGGGAATTACAATCTGTTTTCGGGGCAGCTTTGCCGCTCCGAAAACACCCTGAGCCGAGTTGAACGAGGCCTCGCGCCGACCAAAGCGGCCGAATGCCGCTGCGATAAGCGCGAGTCCTCAATTGCGAAACTAGTTTCGCAATTGATAGACAACTTTCCCGCCGCACACGGTCAGGACGCATTTTCCCCGGACCTTCCACCCCGCAAAGGGCGTCGCCCTGCCCTGGGAGAGAAAGGCGTCGGGGTCCACGGTGTATTCCCGGTTCAGGTCCCACAGGGAAAAATCGTTCCCCAGGGGCAGGGAAAAGCGGGCTCTGGGCCGGTCGCACAGCAGGCTCATCAGCTTCTCCAGGGGGAGAATGCCGGTGCGCACAAGCCCGGTATACAAAACGGGGAAGGCGGTTTCCAGTCCCACGATGCCGAAGGCGCTGCCCTCCAGGCCCCGGGACTTCTCCTCCTCGCTGTGGGGAGCGTGATCGGTGGCGATGCAGTCCACGGTGCCGTCCAGCAGGCCGCGGATCAGCGCCTCCCGGTCCTCCCGGCCGCGCAGGGGCGGGTTCATCTTGAAGCGGCCCTCCTCCCGCAGGCTGTTCTCGTCCAGCAGCAGGTAGTGGGGGGCGGTCTCACAGCTGACGTCCAGGCCCTTTGCCTTGGCCTCGCGGATCAGCTGCACGCTCTCCCTGGTGGAGACGTGGCACACATGGTAGGCGCAGCCGGTCTCTTCCACCAGCTTCAGGTCCCGCTCCACCTGGCGCCACTCGCTCTCGCTGCAGATGCCTTTGTGGCCGTGGGCCGCGGCATAGGCGCCGTCGTGGATGTATCCGCCGCGCAGGAGGCTGTTGTCCTCGCAGTGGGCCACGATCAGCTTTCCCAGCTCTTTGGCCTTCAGCATGGCCGCGCGCATCCGCTCGTCGGACTGCACGCCGTGCCCGTCGTCGGAAAAGGCCACCGCGCCGGGGGCCAGGTCCTCCAGGGGCGCCAGCTTCTCCCCCTTCTGGCCCGCGGTGATGGGAGCGTAGGGGTAGACGCGGATGACCGCGTCCCGGTCGATGATGTCCTGCTCCTGCTTCAGCCGCTTTGCCGTGTCCGGCACCGGCTTCAGGTTGGGCATGGCGCACACGGCCGTAAAGCCCCCGGCGGCAGCCGCCATGCTGCCGGAGCGGATGGTCTCCTTATAAGAAAAACCCGGCTCGCGAAAATGCACATGCACGTCGCAAAAGCCGGGAAATAAAGTATACTGTTCACAATTGAAACGGGAAAAATCGCCATCGCCGCTTTCGATGCGGAAAGCGGAGGAATCCACGCCGGGGATCTGCTTTGTCTTGTCGAACTGAATCATACGTGCCTCCGAAAGCGTATAAAAAATGCCTTGCCCTTCGGCAAGACAGAAAAAGACAGAAAAACTGCGCGCAAAATCGGAGCGCCCGCCCGGAGCGCCGCCGCGCTGTTCATTTTCTCTTGCCGATTTCTCTGAATCGCCTTAAAGATTGTGTGTATTATAGCGGCAGGGCCGGGCTTTGTCAATGTGCATTTCTCACGAAAAAAACGGCCTTCCGAACGCCTCCTTCACGGCAAACGGGGAAATTTTACAAAGCGTGCGGGAGAGAGACTTTCCAAAACGGGAAAACTCTGCTACAATAGAGGCATTGTGAAATGGGAAGTGAAAGAATGCGCGATCAAAATCTGCTGTCGGAAAAGCTGCGGGAGGCCTGCGACTCGGTTCTGCCCATTGTGGGAATCGTGGCGCTGCTGTGCTTTGCGCTGATTCCGATCAGATCGGGCCTGATGCTGTCCTTCCTCCTGGGCGGGGTGCTGCTGGTGGTGGGAATGGGTCTGTTCTCCCTGGGGGCCGATCTGTCCATGTCCAAAATCGGCAACGCCATCGGCGCGAAAATGACGGCCTCCCGCAAGCTCTGGCTGATTCTGCTGCTGAGCTTTCTGCTGGGCGCCGCCATCACCACGGCGGAGCCGGACCTGCAGGTGCTGGCAGCCAACGTGCCGGACCTGGACCGGACGCTGCTGGTTTTCACCGTATCCGCGGGCGTGGGGCTGTTTCTGGCCCTGTGCATGCTGCGCATCCTCTTCGGCATCTCCCTGCGGACGCTGCTGCTGATCTCCTACGCGCTGGTGTTTCTGGGCGCCGCGCTGATGGATCCGGACATGCTCTCCATCGCCTTCGACGCGGGAGGCGTGACCACCGGCCCCATGACCGTACCCTTCATCATGGCCCTGGGCGTGGGCGTGGCCTCCATCCGAAGCGACGAGAACGCCAAGTCCGACAGCTTCGGCCTGGTGGCGCTGTGCTCGGTGGGGCCCATCCTGTCGGTGATGCTGCTGGGGCTGATCTTCCACCCGGACGGCGACGCCGGCACCTTTAAAGCCGTCCGAACCTACCAAACCACCACGGAACTGGGCAGAGGCTATCTTGCCGAGGTGCCGGAGCAGATGCTGGAAGTGGCCCAGGCCCTGCTGCCCATCTTCGCCTTTTTCCTGATCTTCCAGGTCGTCTCCCTGCACCTGCGCCGGCAGCCCTTCCTGCGGATCCTGCTGGGCGTGGTGTATACCTACGTGGGCCTGACGCTGTTTCTCACCGGCGTGAACGTGGGCTTCTCCCCCCTGGGCACGGTGCTGGGCACCCTGCTGGTGGAGCGGAAGCTGGTCTGGCTGCTGGTGCCGCTGGCCATGCTG
>CAMVIC010000289.1 GCA_947167435.1 uncultured Clostridia bacterium
GGTCTTATCAGACTCAAGCGCGCCGAAGTAGAAGTTCTTGAGGTAGTCGCCGATGGGCTCGCCGTCTTCGTCGGAGAGGACGAGGCCGAGCTTATCGAGGACAAGACCGAAGATGAAGTCGAAGTTGAGGTTCTCGAGGTCGACCGCCGTGATGAGGCTGTTGACGCTCATGTTCTCCTTGCCGATCACATTGCCGACCGCCGCAAGCAGCGCGTCAATGGCGGCGCAGGGCCCTTCGGTGCGGATGGCGTTCAGGTGCTGCCAGACCTTGTCGGCAATGCCCAGGGCGTTCAGGTCCTCGCCCCAGAGGCTCTCGTCGGCCAGCACCCGCTTCACGTCCTCCGGGCTGTTCGCCTGCACGGCGGAGAGCACCTTCCGGTCTTCCCGGATGGGATAGAGGCTGCCGTCGGGCCGCCTGCCATAGCAGCTCTCCTCGTCCTCGCTCACCACAGTGTCGAAGGCCAGCAGGGCCGCCAGGGAGAACACCAGGCACTTGGGGAAGCCGCCGTCGCGCACGGTCTCCCGCACGGTGGGCAGGTCGCGGGCGCGCCATTTGGACACGGAATTGAGGGAGATGTCCAGCAGCTTGTGATTCAGGAAGGGATTTTCAAAGCGCTCCATCACGCTGTCGGCAAAGGCGCGGGACTCCTCCAGAGGCAGGGGCACCTTGGGGACCAGCTCACCATAGCTGACCGCATCCACATACCTGCGCAGCCGCTCGTCGTTCATGGCGTCGGCCACGATGTCTTTTCCGGCCAGATAGCTGATGAGGGCCATGGCGGTGTGGGTGCCGTTGAGGATGCGGACCTTGCGCTCCCGATAGGGGCGCTGGTCTTTGGTGAAGACCAGGGGCATGCCGGCCCTGTCCAGCGTAAACTCGCCGGAGATATTCTTTTCGCTCTCGATGACCCAGAGGCCGAAGGGCTCGGCCACCGCGTACATGCTGTCGTCCGGGTACCTCTCGCCCACCGCCTGGTTCTTGCCGGAGACGATGCGGTCCACCAGCGTGGAGCAGAATACGTTGGCCTCTTCCACCCAGGCGAGGAAGGCCTCGTCCAGGCCCCAGTGACGGCTCAGCTTCAGAACGCACTCCTTCAGCTTGCCGCCGTTGTTTTCAATAAGCTCCACCGGCAGGATGATCAGGCCCTTGTCCCGATCGCCGCCGAAGGCCTCGTAGCGCATATGCAGGAACTGGATCAGCCGCCCGGGATAGCTGTTGGCTGGCTTCTGCTCGAACAGGTCGCTCTCGTCGTAGACGATGCCGGCCTCCGTGGTGTTGGACACCAGGAAGCGCAGGGTATCCAGCCTGGCCAGGGCCTCATAGGCCTCGTAGTCCATATAGGGGTTGACCACGCCGCGCACGGAAGAGACCTCCCGCACCTCGTCCACCACCTGTCCGTCCCGCTTGCCCTGGAGGATCACGTGGTATCTGCCGCCCTGAGCGGCCAGCCGGTCGCTGCCCTTGCCGGGCACCTGCTTGACCATGGCCACGTCGCCGTCAAAGCAGCCCTTTTCATTGGCCACGTCGATCATATAGTCCACAAAGGCACGAAGGAAATTGCCGGTGCCGAACTGGGCCACACGGATGGGATGTCTGCCGGGATTCAACACGTCCGCTGTATTCATAAAAAAGCTCTCCATTCTGCCGCCTTGGCGGCGCTTTTTTGCTTGATTCCGGGCCGGGTCCGAACCCGGACGATTCTAATGATTATTTTATAGTTGTCTGTCCGTTCTGTCCATAAATAAAACGGCATTTTTCATGCAGGAAAAGGGCATTTTCGCCGGATACTCTTGCCGAAACTGTCCGACTGTGTTATAAAAAAACTACATGTTTTGAAAGCGGGTCCTGCCATGAACAGCTTTGTTGTATGTCTCAACGCCATCCTGCCGATTTTCCTCATCATCGCGCTGGGTTTTCTGGCCCGGCACGCGGGCATCATCCGCGAGGGTGAGGTCCCCCGCATGAACGCCGTCGCCTTCAAGGTGTTTATGCCCGTCATGTGCTTTTACAACATCTACACCTCTGACCTGTCCACGGCGATCCGGCCAAAGCTGCTGGTCTATGCCGTCGCGGCAGTTCTCCTGGAATACTTTCTCAGCTGGCTTTACGCCCGGCTCTTTGTGAAGGATCCCCGCCGCCGGGGTGTGATGATTCAGGGGCTGTATCGCTCCAACTATCTGATCATCGGTCTCCCCGTGGCGGCGAGCCTGCTGGGCGGCTCGGAGCTGGGCACCGTTTCGGTGCTGGCCGCGGTGGTTGTCCCCATTTTCAACGTATTGGCCGTCATTTCGCTGGAAATCTACAACGGAGAGAAACCCGATGCCGGCAGGCTGGTTCTGGATATTCTGAAGAATCCGCTGATTCTCGGCATCGCCGCCGGCATTCTGGCGCTGCTGATTAGGCTCCGCCTGCCGACGCCGCTGGAGACCGCGGTGCGAGACGTCTCCCGGGTGGCAAGTCCCCTGATGCTTTTCCTGCTGGGCGCCTTCTTCCGCTTCGGAAGCGTGCGCAGTCATCTGAAAGACCTGGTCGTCGTGGTGCTGGGACGCCTGGTGGTTTTCCCGGCGATTTTTGTAACGGCGGCCGCCTTGCTGGGCTTTCGCGGCATTGAGTTTGTCGCTCTGCTCACGGTCTTCTCTTCTTCCACGGCGGTGGCCTCCTTCACCATGGCCCAGCAGATGGGCGGTGACGCGGAGCTCGCCGGAGATATCGTGATCTGGACCAGCATGCTCTGCTCGCTGACCCTCTTCTGCTGGAGCTTCCTGTTCAAGAGCCTGGGCATGTTCTGACACCGTAATTCCGCAATAAGCAGACCCTTCTTATTGCAAAAATCGCCGTCTGACCAGACGGCGATTTTTACCGTAGACATGCTTGATTAAGGGGTATTTGCCGTGGCTTTGCCGCGGCAAATACCCCCCC
>CAMVIC010000290.1 GCA_947167435.1 uncultured Clostridia bacterium
GACATTATAGCATAGTCTTTCTGGAATTTCAACAAAATGATTACAAAAAATTCTAAGATATGACAAAAAGAGCGGGCGGATTGTAAACTTGTAAATATAATAAAGGTTGACAATTTGAACGATCCGCGGTAGACTTCCGATAGCTTATCTGTGGAGGATCGGGAGAATGAACAACAGGATTCGCGTGAAAGAACTGGCCTATGTGGCCATGGGGGTGGCGCTGACGGCGGTGTGCTCCTGGATTTCGGTGCCCGCCCTGCTGCCCAGCATGGTGCCCTTCACGCTGCAGACCTTCGCCGTGTGCCTGGTGACGGCGCTGCTGGGGCTGCGCCTGGGCCTCTGGACCGTGGCGGGCTATATCCTGCTGGGCCTGGTGGGCGTGCCGGTGTTCTCCGGCTTCCGGGGCGGCCCGGGCGTGCTGCTGGGCAACACCGGCGGCTACATCGCGGGCTTTCTGTTCACGGCCCTTGTGGTGGGCCTTGTGGTGGACAGGCTGGGGCGGAAGCTGCCGGTGCTGATCGCCGCTATGGCGCTGGGCATTCTTTTGTGCTATACTTTCGGTACCGTGTGGTTTGTGGCGGTCTACACCAGAAACAGCGGCGCCATCGGGGTGGGGACCGCCCTGGCCTGGTGCGTGCTGCCCTATCTGCTTCCGGACGCGGTCAAAATCGTCCTGGCGGCGGTGCTGACCGGAAGGCTGCACGGAATGGTATCGAAGGGACTGAGTACATGACACGGGATCGGATTCTGGGACTCCTCTGGGACAACGCGGACCGTTATCTGTCCGGAGAAAAGCTGGCCGGGCAGCTGAATCTGAGCCGCGCGGCGGTGTGGAAGGGCATTGAGCAGCTGCGGAGAGAGGGTTATGAGATCGAATCGGTGACCCGGCGGGGCTATAAGCTCTGCTCTCACAGCGACGTACTCAGCATCGAGGGACTGGAGCGGCACCTGCGGAATCCGCGCATACGGCCCCAGGTTTTCGCCAGCATCGGTTCCACCAACACGGCGCTGAAGTCCATGGCGGCGGATGGCGCGGCAGAGGGCCTGGCCCTGGTGGCCGGAGAACAGACCGCCGGGCGTGGCCGTATGGGCCGCAGCTTTTACTCTCCCGCGGATTCGGGCGTCTATTTCAGCCTGCTGCTCCGACCGGAGCTGCCGGCGGAGCAGGTGACCGGCATCACCGCCTGCGCCGCCGTTGCCGCGGCGGAGACCATCGAGGAGCTGTCCGGGCTGCGCACGCAGATCAAGTGGGTCAACGACGTGCTTCTCGGCGGCAGGAAGGTCTGCGGCATTCTGTCCGAGGGCTCATTGGACTGTGAGAGCGGCATGATGAACTATGTGATCGTGGGCGTCGGCATCAACACCCGGCCCCCGGCGGCGGATTTCCCCGAGGAACTGCGGGAGACGGCCGGCGCGGTGTTCGGGGAGGAGCGGGTGCCGGAGCTGCGCTGCCGCATGGCGGCAGGGGTGCTGGACCGGCTGATGGACTACTGCGCCCGGCCCGGGGATCCGGCGCTGTTCGAGGCCTACCGCAGCCGATCCCTGGTGCTGGGCAAGGCGGTGAACGTGCTCTCGCCGGGGAAGGAGCCGGTGCCGGCGACGGTGCTGGACCTGGAGCGGGATTTCGCTCTCCGCGTCCGCCTCTCCGACGGCAGCGAAAAGCGCCTCTCCTCCGGCGAGGTCAGCCTGAGACTGAAAACTGAAAACTGAAAACTGCAAAAAAGCTGGGCAATTTCGCACATGGTACGAAGTTGCCCAGTTTTTGCGAGATTGAATGCCGACCGATGGTAGGCGCTACTACAGCACGAGGCCGTGGAAACGCTTTGCGTTTTCCACGGCCTCGTGCTGTTTATTGTCTGCAGGTAAACAGAATTACCTGGCGTTCCCGGGAGATCTGTTTGAGCAGGTCCATGGCCTGCTCCAGCCGCTCCTCGTCCAGGTTCACCAGCGCGTCGTCCAGAATCAGGGGGCAGGGCTCCCCGTCGGGCAGGGCCAGCTCACAGACGGCCAGACGTACCGCCAGATACATCAGGTCCAGGGTGCCCGCGCTGAGATACTCTGCCTGGCGGGCCACCGCGTCGTCCCGGGTGCGGGTTCGGGCGCTGAAATCCCGGTTCAGAAGCACGTCCTCATAGCGGCCGCCGGTGACGGCGGACATGTATCGGGCGGCCAGGCGGCCCAGCTCCGGTGAAAAGCGGCTCTGAATCTCCGCGTCCGCCTCCTTCAGGGTGTCCACCGCAAGACTGATGGCGTCGTACTCGCCCTGAATCTGTTCGTATTCCTCCCGCATGCGGCTGAGGCTGCTGGCCAGGACCAGGGGGTCCCCCATGGCGGACATGCGGCCGTTCAGCGCGGCAATCCGGGAGGAGAGCTCTTCGGCCTTCGCCCGCGCGGCGGCCAGGTCGCGGCCCAGACGGGCGGCCTCGCTGGTGCCGGCGCTGAAATCCAGCTGCGTCAGCGCCGCCTCCTCCAGGCTGCTCTGCTCCTGCTGCCGGTCCGTATATTCCTGGCGGGTCTGGTATTCCTCCTGCTCCGCCTCCGCCACGTCCGCGCGCAGGGCCAGGTGCTTTTCCAGCATGGCCTTGATATCGGCAGGACTGGCGGAGTGGTATTTTTTCAGAATCTCCTGCCGGCGCTCCACGGCCTGGCGGGCCTCCTGGCCGGCCTTGGCGTAGCGCAGCAGCAGCGCCACCGCGGCGATGCCCAGAACGCCCGCCGCAATTACCAGGGGCAGCATGGGCCTGTAGCTGTAAACCGCCGCCGCGGCCACCGCCAGGATAAACAGAACCAGCGTGAGCCAGGCGGCCCGGGGATGGGGCGGTGTGGTGCGAAGCTCGTGATATTCCTCCATGTCCGCCTTGATTTCCCTGCTGACGGACTGGCTGCTCCGGTCCCCGAAGGGGCCCTGCTGCAGC
>CAMVIC010000291.1 GCA_947167435.1 uncultured Clostridia bacterium
AACGATTCCAATTGATTTTTCGCCTGACCAGGCGAAAAACTCTGCGAGGCTTTTTCTGACTTCAGGTTTGCTTACCGTCAAAAGCCCCTCCGCATCGGCGGAGGGGCTTTCTTTACGAATAGATGGTAAACAACTTGGGCTTTAGCTTGAATTTCACGCCGGAGACAAGACCCATTGCGGCGAACATCGTCACCATGGACGAGCCTCCGTAGCTGAAGAACGGCAGCGTGATGCCGATAACGGGGGTGATGCCGATGCACATGCCCACGTTGATGAAGGTCTGGAAGGCCACGGCCGAGGCCACGCCGATGCACAGCAGCATGTCGAAATTCCGGCTTGAGCGGAGGCCCATGCGGACGCAGTGGATGATGATCACGCTCAGCAGAATCACCACCAGGATACAGCCGAGCATGCCCAGCTCTTCGCCCACGCAGGAGAAAATAAAGTCCGTGTGCTTGCCGGTGAAGTTGGTGGCGCGGTGCGCCTCGTCCACGCCGGTGAGCCGGCCGGAGGCCAGCGTCAGCTTGCTCTGGGAGGTCTGCCAGTTTCTGCCCCAGCCGTCCGGGTCAATCCGGGAGTCGTAGGGGGCCAGAAGCCGTTCTTTCTGATAGTCCTTGAGGAAGTAGTTCCAAAGCAGCGGTACCATGGCCGCCACGGCGGCGCCGCCAAGGGCAAACCAGTACATCCGTACGCCCAGGCAGAAGAACATGGTCAGGAAGATGCAGAGGATGATGGACGCGCTCCCCAGGTCGGAGGAGACCACGACGATCATGCCGAATATGATGACGAAGTGGCCGGCCATCTGCACCACCGACATGAGGGAATTCATGTCCCGCCGCTCTTTCAGATAGGTCATCTGCTTGGCGGCCATGATGATGTAAATGACCTTGACCACCTCCGAGGGCTGAATTCCGATACCGGCGAAGCGAATCCAGCTCTTGTTGCCGGTGTTGTCCTCTTCGCCGAAGATTACCAGGGCGATCATCAGCAGAATGTCGATCACGATCAGGATTTTCCACTGGTCGGCCAGCAGGTCCGAGTCGATCACCGTCAGCACCACAAAGGCGATAATGCCAAGGACCAGGGCGAACAGCTGCACCAATACCAGCTTGGTGGGGTTCAGCTCCTGGTTGCCGGAGGCCACCATGCCGGTGGCGGCGCGATAGATCATGACGGTGCCGAAAATGGCGCAGATGATGCAGATAACCAGCAGGAAGATATCCGCCCGCCGGAAGAAAAGCTGTACATAGGGTTTGATTTTCTTGATGATACGGAGTCACCGTCCTTTCGGGGAGACAGGGAACGCGTGATACGGCAAATTGTACAAAATCACGACGTGGTCGTATTTTATCACATTCTTTCCCTTTACGCAACGGCCCGGGAAGTGTTATAATACACAAAACGATAAACAGATTTTGAACTTTTTTCCTGGAGGCACCAATGCCCACCTATTATTCTCATAACGAGCAGGAGACCGAGGCGCTGGGTGAGCGTCTGGCCCGGAAACTCCCCGGCGGCAGCGTTGTCGCCATGTACGGGGACCTGGGCGCCGGCAAAACCGCCTTTGTGCGGGGCATGGCCCGGGGCATGGGCCTGAGCTGCCGGGTCTCCAGCCCTACCTTCACCATCGTCAACGAGTACCTGGGTGACCGGGACCTGATTCATTTCGACATGTACCGCCTCTCCAGCGCGGACGAGCTGTTTGAGATTGGCTGGGAGGACTATCTCAGCCGCGGCGCGGTTTGCGCGGTGGAGTGGAGCGAGAACGTCCGCGACGCCTTTTTCGGGGACGAGATCACCGTCACCATCGAAAAGCTGGGCGACAGCGAGCGCAAAATCACCATAGAGGGGGCGGACGCATGCTGATTCTGGCTTTTGAATCCTCGGCGAAGGCCGCCTCGGTGGCCCTGTGCCGGGACGGGGAACTGCTCAGCGAATACAGCCAGTGCACGGCCCTGACCCACAGCCGCACCCTGCTGCCCATGGCGGAGGACCTGCTGAAAAACGCGGACGTGAGTCTGGACCAGGTGGAGCTTTTCGCCGTTGCCCACGGGCCCGGCAGCTTCACCGGCATCCGCATCGGCGTGTCCACGGTGAAGGGCCTCTCCTGGGCCGCCGGCAAGCCCTGCGTGGGTGTGTCCACGCTGGAGGCCATGGCCTGGCACGGGCTGGCCGCCGGCGGACTTGTCTGTCCCGTGATGGATGCCCGCCGCAGCCAGGTCTATAACGCGCTCTTCCGGATTCAGGACGGCAGACCCGTCCGCCTCAGCCCCGACCGGCCCATCGCCCTGGAGGAGCTTGCGGAAGAGCTGCAGGCCCTGGGCGAGGCGCCCTTCCTGGTGGGAGACGGCATGGCGCTGACGGCGCGTTTTCTGAAAGAGCGGGGTCTGCCCTTTCGCGCGGCGCCGGAGAATCTGCGCTGGCAGAGCGGCTGGGGCGTTGCCATGGCCGCGCTGGACAAAACGCCGGGCACGGCGGACGATCTGCTGCCGGTGTATCTGCGGCTGTCCCAGGCGGAGCGGGAGCGGCAGCAGCGCCTGGCCGAACAGCAGGGCGGCTGAAGACTGGCTTTCCCATTGCGTTAAAAATGATGGAATATAAATACTATTATTATTGAAGGAGCGTCAACACCATGAGCAAAGTATGCGTTTTCGACCATCCCCTGATTCAGCACAAGCTGTCCATCCTTCGGGACAAGAACACCAGCGTGAAGGAATTCCGGGAGTTGATCTCCGAAATTGCCATGCTGATGTGCTATGAGGCTACCCGCGACCTGCCTCTGGAAGAGGTAGACGTAGAGACTCCCGTGGCAACCGCCAAGTGCCACCGCATCGCCGGCAAGAAGCTGGCCGTGGTGCCCATCCTCCGCGCCGGTCTCGGCATGGTGGACGGCATGGTCAGCATGATGCCCAA
>CAMVIC010000292.1 GCA_947167435.1 uncultured Clostridia bacterium
CATCACTGGCATTCTGCTTGGCGCGCTGATCATCGCCATCATGGGCGCCATCGACGACATCCTGTGCCTCACCCCCTGGGTCAAGCTCCTGGGGCAGGTGGTGGCCGCCGGGGTGGCCATCCGCTGCGGCGTGGTCTTCGACACCATCTCCAACTTCATTCCCCTCACCGAGGGGCAGGTCTGGGAGATCGGCTGGCTGGCCATCCCCCTGACGGTGCTGTGGATTGTGAGCTGCACAAACGCGGTGAACCTGATCGACGGGCTGGACGGCCTGGCGGTGGGCGTGTCCGGCATCAGCTCCCTGACCATGCTGCTGGTGTCGCTGCTGGTGTCAGAGCCCAGCATCAGCCTGATGCTGGCCGCCCTCACCGGCGCCTGCGTGGGCTTTATGCCCTACAACCTGAACCCGGCCAAGATCTTCATGGGGGACGTGGGCTCTCAGACCCTGGGCTTCGTGCTGGCCACGGTGTCCATTCTGGGCCTGTTCAAGCTGCACGCCATCATCACCTTCCTGGTGCCCCTGCTGGCGCTGGCTGTTCCCCTGGCGGACACGGTTTTCGCCTTCTTCCGCCGGATTCTCCACGGACAGAGCCCCTTCCACGCCGACCGGGGTCATTTTCATCACCGGCTTATGGACATGGGGATGAACCAGAAGCAGGTGGTGGCCTTCCTCTACGGCATCTCCGCCATTCTGGGTCTGGTTGCCGTGCTGCTGGCCAGCAACGGCGTGCTGGTGCGCGTGGTGTGCCTGGTGGTGGCCTTCGCCATCTCCATCACCGTCTGGGTGGTGGTCTTCCGGCAGCACAGCTATCTGCATCCGCCGGAGCACCGCGGAGAAAAACCGGAGGAAAATCCCCACAAGAGCTGAAAGCTGACGGGGCGGCACGAAAGCCGCCCCGTTTATTCAAACACTTTGATTTGTGAGGCAACACCATGAAAATCGCCGTCTTTTCCGATACCCACGGCAATACCGCCCGCATGGCGGAGGCCGTGCGCCGCTGCCGCCCGGACGCCCTCATCCACCTGGGCGATCTGGAGCGGGACACGGAGATTCTCCGCCGGGAATTTCCCGAAATCCCCTTATACAATGTCTGCGGCAACTGTGACGCGGTCCCCGTCTCCCCCGCCCGGGCCGTGGTTCAGCTGGGCCCAGTGAAGGCCTTTCTGACCCACGGGCACCTGTACAGCGGCGTCCGCTATGACCGGCTGGACTCTCTGGTCTACGCCGCCCAGGAGGCGGAGTGCAGCATCGCCTTCTTCGGGCACACCCACCGGGCCGCCAACGAGGAGATGGGCGGCGTGAAGCTGGTGAACCCCGGCACCGCCGGGCAGGGCCGGGTGCTCACCTGGGCCTGGGTGGAGATCTTCGACAACGGCGGCATCGCCTGCGAGATCCGGGATCTGTAAGGTGCGAAACCAAACCAAAGAAACGAAACAGAGGCATCGGAAAACGGCTGTGTTTTCCGATGCCTCTGCTTATTCCTCCAGCGTCCCTCTGGCGACAACGCGTTTGGGTACCCGGGCGCCGTAAGGATTGTCCCGGATAAAAAAACGCCAGAGCCGGTCCCGATACTCGGTTGCGTAGTCGACGTTCACCCGGGGCGAGACGGCGATCTCCCCTCTCGGGATTTCCGGTGCGTCCTCCAGCCACAGGGTGTCGCCGCACAGGTCCAGGCCGTAGTCCGCCTTGGTGATGCCCAGGGCCTGACAGAGCCTGCCCGGTCCGCTGCACAGGGCCTGCTCCTCTCCGGTGCCCCGCCGCTCCGCCATAAGCGCCCGTCCGGCCACCGGCTCCAGCGCCCGCACCAGCACCACCTCCGGCTCCTCTTCCCCGCCGCAGACCACGTTGAAACACCAGTGCATCCCGTAGATTCCGAACACATAGGCATAGCCGCCGGGACCGTACTGGACGGCGGTGCGCGCCGTGCGGCGCGCGCCGAAGGAGTGGGCGGCATCGTCCCTTGGGCCCGCATAGGCCTCCGTCTCCACAATCCGCCCCGCCGTCACCCCTTCCGGCGACCGGCGGCACAGGAGCTTTCCCAACAGCAGCGGCGCAAGCTCCACCGCGCCCTTCCGATAGAAGTCCCGGGGCAGCGGCCGGAGCGCGGAAAAATCCTGCATGGGATAATCCATAAGCCCACCTCCTTTTCTCATCTATATTATCATTATCATGCATTTCGACGAATTTCAAGACTTGGGCGCTTTACTCTTGACAAATCGGGTTAGTTGAAGTAAACTGACGGTCGGTTAGGAATTCCTAACCTTATTTCCAGCATAACAGTTAGAGTTTTCTAACGCTTGGAAGGGGGATCGGCATGATGCCGCTGCTTCTTGCCTCTCCGGGAGAGGAGAACATCATCCGCAAGGTCGGCGGGAGTCCGGAGCTGAAAAAGCATCTGGAGGACATGGGTTTTGTGGCCGGCGGGACGGTGACCGTTGTTTCCACCATCGGCGGAAACCTGATCGTGAACGTGAAGGAATCCCGCGTTGCCATCAGCCGGGAAATGGCCGGCAGGATCATGATATAAAAAGGAGAGAGGAAACATGAAAACACTCAGGCAGGCAGAGATCGGCGAAACCGTCAAGGTCGTGAAGCTGCACGGCGAAGGGGCAGTCAAGCGCCGGATCATGGATATGGGCATTACCAAGGGCGTGGAGATCTACGTCCGCAAGGTGGCGCCCCTGGGCGACCCGGTGGAGATTACGGTGCGCGGCTATGAGCTTTCCCTCCGCAAGGCCGACGCGGACATGATCGAAGTGGAATAAGGCCGATCTTCCGTAAAACGCTTGAAAACAAGCGTTTTGTGCGCAGTGTCGGCTGCGCCGGGCAAAGCCTGTGCTTTGCCCAAGATCGGCATTACACGGCTTCTTCAAAGGCACGCTGCGCCTTTGCCTGTGAGCCCAACGGCTCA
>CAMVIC010000293.1 GCA_947167435.1 uncultured Clostridia bacterium
GTCTGCCCAGATCGCCGTCAGCCTGGTCAAGGCCATGATTCCCGAGCAGGCGAAGCTTCTCACAGACAACGACCTGCACATCCACGTCCCCGACGGTGCCACGCCCAAGGACGGCCCCTCCGCCGGCATTACCCTGACTACGGCCCTCGCCTCCCTGTTGACCGGAGTCCCCGTCCCGCCCGACACGGCCATGACCGGAGAGGTGTCTCTGCAGGGGGATGTGAACCCCATCGGCGGGCTCAGTGAGAAACTGATGGCCGCCCAGCGCGCCGGGGTCCGTCAGGTGTTCATCCCCCGGGACAACCTGGACGATCTGAAAGACGTGGAGGACGAGGTGAAAAACGCCCTGACCATCACGCCGGTCTCCACGGTGGAGGATGTTCTTCAGGCCCTTGATATCCCGGTGTGCAGCACCATCAGCTTGGTGAGCTGAAAGCGCTCAGACGGAAGGCACTTCGCCGGGCTTCCGTAAAAAACCTGTTTATATCCTGAACAACGGCCGCCCCGAAAGGCGGCCACAGACTGCAGACAAACCTGAATTCAAAAAGCCTCGCAGAGTTTTTCGCCTGGTCAGGCGAAAAATCAATTGGAATCGTTTTTTCCGGGGACATGCGCCTCGGAAAAAACTCTTCATACGAATCCCTGATAAGATGAATGCAAAGATTTGCGAGCCGGAATTGTGTCAGGCGAGGCGCTTTCCGCAGCGAATAATGGAAATATATTTGCAAGGAAAGGAACGAAGCATGGCGCAATTCTGGCCGCAAAGATTGCACGATTTCTATCAGGGATTCGTATTGGCCTGCAAGTGTGCGAGCGCCCCTGCGCGAGTGCGCGCAGCAGGCTGCATCTCTCCTGTCGGCAAAGCCATCCGGCTTTGCCGACAGCATGTGGCCGCCCCAAAGGGCGGCCACTGTTCATTTCAGGGATATAAACGCAGTCGCGGTTCGCTGGCAGAAGCGCCGGTCGTGCTCCACGAAGAGCAGCGTTGGCCGGTATTCCAGAATCAGATTCTCGATCTGCATACGGGAGAGCACGTCAATATAGTTCATGGGCTCGTCCCAGAGATACAGATGGGCACTCTCGCAGAGGCTGCGGGCAATCAGAACCTTCTTCCGCTGTCCGGCGCTGAATTCCGCCATGTCCTTTTCAAACTGCAACCGTGAGAAATCCAGCTTGTGCAGAATCGCCTTGAACAGGCTCTCGTCGATCTCGCTCTCTCTGGCATAATCAGACAGCTTTCCCCGTAGCCGGGAGCTGTCCTGGGGTACACAGGAGATTTTCAAGCCGCTGCCCAGCTCCATCAGGCCGCTGTACGGAATCGCTTCCCCGCAGATCAGCTTCAGCAGGCTGGACTTGCCGGAGCCGTTCGGCCCCGACAGCGCCAGGCGGTCTCCCCGCTTCACTTCAAAGGAGACGCCGCTGCAAACCGCCCCCGCGCCATAGTCGATGCTCACGTCCCGCAGCAGCAAAAGCCGTTCCCGGTGATAGCGCTCCGGATGCAGCTTCAGCTCCGGGTTCTGCTCCAAGTCCTTCAGCAGTCTGGATTTTTCTTCGATTGCCGCCTCCTGCCTGGCCTCGATGGCCTTGGCCCGGGCCATCTGCTTTTTGGACTTGGCACCCTGCAGGGGCCGCCAGCCCTTCACATTGTCCACTTCCGTGCGGTTGATGCCGGTCTTGCGGCTCTCCGCCCTGTCGGACCACCGGGCCTTTTCCCGGGCGGTTTCCTTCAGGCGGCCGATCTCCTTCTTCAGCTTCTCATTCTCGGCAAGCTCAAAGGCGTCCCGCCGCTCCTTGTTCTCCCACCAGGAGGTAAAATTGCCCCGCTGGACCTCGATGCTGTTTTTGTTGAGGGAGAGGATGTGGTCCACGCAGCCGTCCAGAAAGGCCCGGTCATGAGACACCACGATGTATCCCTTCTTGCCTCGCAGGTATCGGCTCAACAGTTCCCGCCCGCGGGCATCCAGATGATTGGTGGGCTCGTCGATCAGCAGGAAGCGCCCCTCCCGCAGAAACAGCGCCGCCAAAAGCAGCTTGGTCCGTTCCCCGGGAGACAGGGTGCGGAAGGGGCGATACAGCAGTTCCTCGTCCAGCTCCAAGGCCGCCATCTCCCGCAGGATCTGCCACTGCTCCAGGCCGGGGTCCAGATCCTCCAGCAGTTCCCAGGAGAGCCAGGTCTCGTCCCGAACCGGATAGGGAAAGTATTCAAAGCGTACACAGGCGCTGATGCTGCCCGTATACGCATACTCCCCCATCAGCAGTCTGAGCAGCGTCGTCTTGCCGCGGCCGTTCCGGCCGGTGAAGCCCAGGCGCCAATCCGTATCCAGCTGCAGATTTATGTGCTCAAAAATGTTGTCGAAGCTGCCGTCATAGGCAAAGGTCAAATCGTTAATGTTGATCAGTGACATGCTATGTCCTCCATAAATGCAAAAATGGCCGCAGGAAAACACTTCCTGCCGCCACAGCACAGCACCCGAAGAGTAAACGATGATTCCATGCGGAGAGAGCAGCTGACGAGGAAATCTTCGTCGGATCAAGGCACAAAAACGCGGGAATACTGTGTGTATTTCAAGTTTTTGTAACGCAGAGCCGGCGAATGATTTGCCGTCAGGTGCCGAAGACGTATGAATCAGCGTTTACAGGAGGGCATGTCATGTCCGAGAGCAAAAGGATCGGGTTTTCCCGCCGACAGACATAACAAAGTGGACGGTCCCACAGGGCCGCCGCTGATGCCACTCAGCTTGTTATGTCACGATTCAGCAAGAAAACAGACGCATCCTTTCACCCACCTTCTGTATCTTATGTTTCTTTTATAACACAGCGTCCGCAAAAAAACAAGAGAGCAGATTGCTCTGCTCCCTCAAGCTGTCGACAAAGTGTCGACAGCTTGAAACGCAAAAATGGGAACTTCCGA
>CAMVIC010000294.1 GCA_947167435.1 uncultured Clostridia bacterium
CAGCGCGCTGGTCGTCTCAAAGCGTTTTCCGTAAAGCGTCTCGAAATGGACCTTCGCCGCCTCGTCCAGGGCGGTCAGTGCCTCCACATCATGATAGGCCAGGTACAAACTGCCCTTGCCGCGCTCCTGATGATCCACCTCAAAGTAGCTGAGCACCTGCTCGAAAGGCAGCTCAAAGGGATAGCCGATGTCGTGAAAGAGCGCCGTCAGTCCCCAATACTCCAAAAACAGATTGGCTCTTTCGTTCTCTTTCCGCCCCTCCAACCGATAGAAGCGCCAAAAGCTGTTCCGGTACGCCTCATTGGTTTCGTAGATGGCCAGGCCGAGGGCAAACACATAGACCGAATGGGAATAGTGATCCCGGTGCTTCATCAGCAGCGAGCTGCCGTTTGCCTCATATTCGCTCAGCAGCTCCACCATGCGCTTGGAGTTTCCGTAGCGCCCCAGGAACATGTCCAGATAGCAGTAATAGACCGTATAGGCGTCCTCGGCCACGCCGGAGTCGATAAAGGCCTCCAGCGCCTTTTCGAGACAAAGCCGGTTGACGTCCATTTCCATGTTAAAGGGGATCTGGTTTGCAGAAAGGCTCTTGCCGAGGAAAGCGCCGGT
This sequence comes from uncultured Clostridia bacterium, assembly GCA_947167435.1. The sequence continues at coordinate 610 of CAMVIC010000294.1, forward strand.
CTGCCGCTCCTCCGTCTCTCTTGCAGGGTCAAACAGGAGCTGCTCACAGCGTTCGCGGAGAAAGCGCAGCGCGGCGGACTTCAGATCCTGCTGACAGAAACGGTTCTGATAGAGAGGCGGTTGCTGCGGCCCCACATCCGAGCCAAAGCGCGCTTCATTCCGTTTTCTCATATTTTCGATTGCGGTATAGGCCATGGTACCGTCCCTCCTGTTTCTTTCGGAAGCAAAACTGCTTACAACAATCCAGTAAAAAGTATAGCAAAAGAAAAGCACCAATTGGTGTGCAGGCTGCACACATCGGCGCTTTTCTCGGAACTTTTTCGCGGTATTCATTTATTCGTACACAAAGGTAAAGGGCACCGGGCCGAGAGCCTCGGCGGCGGGGCGCAGTTCCTCGCTGATATAGACCTCCTCAAGCTGGGGCAGCTCCAGCAAAACGCTGAGATCGGTGACCGGGAGCCCTGCCAGCTTCAGCACCTTCAGCCCCTTGTGCAGAGCCAACGGGGAGAGATCCGAGACGGCCGTATGGTCGATCTCCAGCCGTTCCAACCGTGTCACATGATCCAGGCAATGCAGATCGTCCAGAGCGCTCCACGCAACGCGCAGGTCCTGGATGCTTTTCCCGTCCAGGAAGCGATAGCTTTCGGTGGGGTTGGAGATATCCAGAAAGTCGAAATTCCCCAGCTGCGCGAGCACGGACGGGTCATAGCTGCGCACGGAGCACAGGTCCAGGAAGGCCAGACTCGGGCAGGCGGCCAGGGGCGAGATATCCCGCACGGGGTTGTCGTTGATGCCCACGGAGCTGAGACGCTCCATCCCCGCCAGGGCGGAGATATCGGTGATGTAATTGTGCTTCAATTCCACGCCGATGAGCTTCGGATGCCCGGTCAGGGCCGAGATGTCCGTCAGCTCCTGGGCCACGATGCCCACCCGCTCCAGCGAAGGCAGGACCGCGAGGTCATTGAGATCCGTGACGGTGCCCCGCGTCGGCTTTCCCTCGGCATACCACCGGTTGATGGCGGCGTAAAAGCTGTCGGCGTCCGGATAGGCCGCGTCCGCCACCAGGTAGACGGCATGGACCTGCTGCAGCAGTTCTTCGGTGAGGGGCGTGTCGGCGTCGAGCCCCAGATCGGCCCGCACGGCCTGTTCGATCAGCGGCTCGGAAAAAGAGACCGGCTGCTGGCGGTGATGGGCGATAAGCCCCGCCCCCAGGGCGGCCAGGGCCAGAAAAAGGCAGGCGGCCAGCGCCCACAGGCGTGTTTGCTTCTTTCGCGCTTCCGGTCTTGCGGCGAGCAGCGCGCGCTTTACCTGGCCAACGTCGGAAAAACGGTTGTCCGGGTCAAAGAACGCGCAGCGGGCAATGACCTTCTCTAAGGGGGAGAGGCTGTTTTGCGTGATCTTTGTCTCGCGGTGCAGCAGCCAGTATAGCAGGATGCCGAGAGAATAGATGTCCGAGCGGGCGTCCGTCTGGGCAAAGCCGTACTGCTCCGGCGGGGCAAAGCCCTGGGTACCAAAGGCGACGGTGTCCGTGCCGTTCTCGGTGCGGACGCGCGCGATGCCGAAATCAATCAGCACGGCGGTCCCGTCCGGGCGGAGGACCACGTTCTGGGGCTTGATGTCCCGATGGATCACCGGCGGCGTCATGCCATGCAGCGCGTGGAGCTGATCGCATAGCTGCAGGCCGATGCGGATGACCTCTTCCTCTGTAAAAGCCTGATCTTTGGCCAGCTGCGACAGCGTCTCACCGGGCACGTATTCCCGCAGCACGCAGCGCATCTGCTCGCCGCGGTATTCCGCCAGAAAGCGCGGCATCGGCGCAGCGTCGATCAATCGCAGGGCTTCCGGCTCGCTGCGGTCGTACAGCGGACATTCCCGGAGATAACACTTGACCACACAGAGCTCGCCGCTCTCGCGGTCGGCGGCCAGAAGGGTCCGCATGTCCTCTTTGTCGGAGAAGCACTCCAAAAGCTCATAGCGCCGCGTCAGCTCCGCCGGGTATTCCGCCTCGTCGGGAAGCTGCGGGATCGGGGCGTTGTTTTCAGTCGAGTCCATTTTTCTGCCCTCCCAGCAGGGTCAGCCCGTATTTCGTCAGGTTCTCCTGAACGGTAAGGATGGGGAGCTTTTTCTGGAGCGCGTAGAGGATCACCGCGTCGCGCCTGAGCCGGGGATAGAGCTGGCTTTTTCCCGCCGAGAGCAGCAGCCGCTGGGTCTCGTCCACACTCAAGCCGAGGCCAAGCGCAAGCTGGAGCACCTTATCGCGTGAGGGCCGGCGCGTTCCGTTAAACAGCTGGTGGCC
>CAMVIC010000295.1 GCA_947167435.1 uncultured Clostridia bacterium
ATGGGGCAGCATTTCTGCAATTAACCACGCGACTTTCACGTCGCACTCATGGCGCCCACCCAGGCCATCTGATCCTCCGCTTTCAGCTTCTCCGTCACGCCCTCGGCCTTGGCCATCTGCTCGGTCAGCCGCTCCATCATCTCGTTGGCCTCCCGGTCGATCTGCTCCAGGTGCTGGTTCAGGGTTCCCTTGAACAGCATCCCGTCGAAGACTCCCGTGTGATGATCCCGCAGGTAATTGTGCCGCAGGGTCCCGTACTTGCCGATCTTCGGGGCCTCCGGCTCCTCCAGGTCGGGAATCAGGTAATCCCCCCGTCTGATGTAGTTCAGTTCCAGCATATTGTTCGCTCCTTTCATAATCGGGCTGGCTGCTTTGCTTTCCGGCTCTATCATAACCGGAAATGGGAGATTTCGCAAATGTGCGATTCTGGTTTTTCTCGGCCCGTTCCAGGGCCTGCACGGTGACGCCGATCTCCCGGAGGGCCACCTCGGAAATGTCGCTGACGGCGCTGCCCAGAATGGCGGCCACGTCCGGGGAATCGAAGTCCCGGATGTGGGAGAAGTCCAGTTCGTCCATGTAAATCGCCGGGTCATAGCCGCAGCGGGTCAACAGCATGTACATGATGCTGCTTTTCATGGTGCGCTTGAGCTCCAGCTCCGTGTTCTGCTCGTCCAGCTCTTCCAGAAGGCTGTCCGCCTTGTGCAGCATGAGGTCCCGGAAGTAGTCGGTGTAGTTGTCCTCCACCAGCACGTCCGTGATGGTTTCCAGATATTCCGGGAAGGTCTGCATCTCTTCTCTGGGAATGTGGAGGGTGTCCGCCAGGGCCTCCATCACCGCTTCCTCATGCCGGAACTGCATTTCCCAGAGCTTGACGGTGCGGCCCGCGTAGCTGTTGGTGTCCGTCAGGTCGAACACATAGCGGAGCCGGTGGCCTGGGGCGCTCACGTCCAGAAGGGCGATGCCCTTGGTGCCCTTGTTGACCCAGCGGCCCAGACGGTTCCAGACGTCGATTCCGGCACAGGCAACGGCGTCCGGCTTCTGCTCGAAGATCAGGAGCTGCTCCTTGAAGCTGTACTTGTAGTTTCGGGCAGCCGTCCGAAGGAAGGCAAGATAGGTGGGCTCGGAGGACAGGACCTCGGTTTGCAGCTTATCCGCCAGGTCTTGCATGATTTGGTATTTGCTTGGCATGTCGTACCTCCCCTCAGAGCGTGACGATAACCCGCCGCACCTCGTTCAGGGCCGGGGCAGCGTTCTTGTCGATCTCGGCAGCCATGAGCATGGCGCAGGCGGTGTTCTGCACCTGCAGGCCCATGTTCATGAGCCACTTGGCGGTGTGCTTGATGTCGTCCGGGCCGCTGGCGTAGAAGTAGCCGTTCTGGTCGCCGCAGATGGGGTAGCCGTCCAGACGGAGCCGGTGGATCATGCTCTGGAGCGTTCTGGGCTCCAGCTTGTAGATGTCTGCCAGCTCGTCGGTCTTGACAGCCTTGTCGCTGCCGGTGTGGTGCTTTTTCATGAAGTTCAAAAACATATCGCTTGTGGATTTCTTTGCCATGGTGGGTTCCTCCTTCCTTAAATTATCGTTCTTGTTGGCGGGTCTGAAGGGTTGGAGCCGGAAAGCTCCAGCCGTAGACCTTGCCGATTTCATCTCCCAGACGCCGGGTGACCTTCTCAATATCCGAACGATCCGCAAGACCGTGATACAGCTTTTCCTTCAGCTGGCCGATTTCATCCTCCGTGGCGTCCTCCCGGTAGGCTCGGTAGAGATAGTGGTTGGTGCCGTCATGGTGGACGGAATCACAGCGCAGATCGCCTTCGGCGTCCACAAACCAGGTGCTGTAGTCCTGGTCCGGATAGAGGCAGTCCTGGATGTTGCCGCTGGGAACCTCCTTATAGCCCTGCCGTCGTCCGTACCACAGGCCCAGGTCGCCCACCACCAAGATGGGCCTCCCGGTGTCGATATTCAGATTCATCCGTTCATCGTCCAGATAGTCGGCGTTGCGCTCGTACATTAGGGCGACCCGCTGGTCCTCGCTCAGCTCCGGGTACTCCGCCTCCAAGTCGGCCCGCCAGTCCTCATAGTCCAGGTAGTAGTCGGACCAAATCAGATGGTCGCCGGGGTTCATCTTGCTTCCCCTCTTTCGGGGTGCTGCTTCTTCGGGGTTCCGTCCTCGTTGTAGTTCTTGGGGTCGGCGGCGGAAGCCGCCCAGCCGAACATGGAGCCCGCCTGCATGGCGGCCTCCTGGGCCTTGGTGACGCCGCTCTCTCGGTTCAGTGCATCCACGATTTCACGGTTGTCCACAGTACCTTCACCGTGTCCCTGAACATCGGCGAGATAATAGCCCTTGTCGCCCCGCTTGATGAGGATGACCTCGCCGGTGGAGGGCAGGGTGCTGTAGCACTCCTTGGGCAGAGAGCTCCGCAGGGGGATCACGGTGCTGCCGTTCTGCTCCATACGCTCGGCAAACTCACAGATATGGTAGATGCTGGCCTGGGACAGGAAGCCCACCTCCATGTGATATTCGTCGATGAAGCGCACAGTGCGGTCAATGTAGTCCCCCTCGGGGCGGATGATGCGGATCTGATCGCCGTCCGGGATGCGGAAGATCTCCTTGTAGTGGGAGTTTATGAAGCGGATGCCCTTAGCGCTGTCTGCCAGGAAGCGGTCCAGGCGGCGCTTCTCGTAGCAGAAGATGTAGAAGTTGTAGTCCCCCTTGGTGGGGTTCAGCCGCATGACGTAGGCGTACTTCTCTGTGTTCACCCGGAAGGCGTACTCCGTGGTGTAGTTGCCGTGCATGGCGCTGTCGGGCTGGGTGCCGCAGTAGGCGCGCATGGCGTCCCGGCTGAAGAGCATACCGTGGTAGGCGGAGGGGTCCCGGAGGGCGTTCACCACCCGGTCAAACTCAGC
>CAMVIC010000296.1 GCA_947167435.1 uncultured Clostridia bacterium
CGTCTGCCCCCTGTGCAAGCACGGAAAAGATGATTTTGAGCATGTGGTACCCAAGCAGGAAAAGAAGCAGAAGGGATACGTCTGCTCTATCTGCGGCCACTTTGAGCCCTGCGAGGGCGAACTGCCGGCGGACTATGTCTGCCCTCTGTGCCATCACGGGCGGGAGGACTTTGTTCCCGCGGAACAATAAACAGATTCCGGAAAGCCGGGGAGAGATTTTTCCCCGGCTTTTCGCATGCCCGGAAGAGCGCAGACACATAAGGAAAGACAGAACCGGAATCCCGGCTGCGGGGCGGAATTTGGACATTTTTACTGAAGTTGCCTGAAAGAAGAGGCTTTGTTAAAAAGGTATCTAGGAATTTCGACAGATTTCGGCGCGAATCGGGGTAGACAGCCTGTCATATTTTGTGTTATTATCTCTTTTGATATTAATCCACGTGATTATAATACGAGGTGAAGCTTATGTCCCAAACGTTCAAAGGCGGTGTGCACCCCAATTATATGAAACGGCCGGATATCCCGGTGACGGTCATCGCGCCGCCTGCACAGGTCATCATCCCTATGGCGCAGCATATAGGCGCCCCCTGCAAGCCACTGGTGAAAAAGGGCGACTATGTGAAAATGGGCCAGAAGATCGGTGAGAATCCTGCCCCCGTATCCGCTCCTGTCCATGCGTCCGTCTCCGGCACGGTGGTGGCGGTGGAGCCCAGACCGCATCCCTTCGGCGATATGATTATGTCCGTTGTCATTGAAAATGACTTTCAGGACACGCCTGCCGAGGAACTGGCACCGCTGAGCGAGGCGGAACTGAAGGATCCCGAGGCGATCCTGGAGCGTATGCGCGAGGCCGGTGTTGTCGGCATGGGCGGCGCCATGTTCCCCACGGCCTTCAAAATCCGGGGCGGTATCGGCAAGGTGGACAAGTTGGTCATCAACGGCGCCGAGTGCGAGCCCTATCTGAACGGCGACCATCTGACCATGCTCAATTTCCCGGAGCAGCTGCTCAAGGGCATCGAGCTTGTGCGCATTGCCAGCGGCGTTGAGAAGGCCTATTACGGCATCGAAGTGAACAAGCAGGATGCAATTGATCTGCTCAACTCTCTGCATCCCGAAAAATACGGCATCGAGATCGTGCCCGAAGCGGTGAAATACCCCCAGGGCGGTGAAAAAATGCAGGTATACGCGGTTACGGGCCGTCAGGTCAAGCCCGGCGGACTGCCTTCCGGCGTTGGGGCCAACGTGGTCAGCACCCGCACCTGCTACGCGATCTATCAGGCCTGCTATGAGGGCAAGCCCGTGATCGAGCGTATTGTAACCATCGCCGGCAGCGCGCTGAAAGAGCCGGTCAACGGCCTGACCCGCGTCGGTACGCCGCTGGGCTACCTGGCAGAGCAGGCGGGCGGCTTCGTCAAAACGCCCCGGAAGATCGTGCTGGGCGGACCCATGATGGGCATCTGCGCCACCAGCTTTGACGCGCCCACCATCAAGGGTACGGCAGGCGTCCTGTTCTTCACGGAGGATGAGGATAAGAACATCGACGATCCCACCTGCATCCGCTGCGGCAAGTGCATTACGGTTTGCCCCATGAATCTGGAGCCGGTCTTCATGTATATGTACTACAGCAAGGGCGACTTCGAGAACATGGAGAAATACCATGTGAACGACTGCTTTGAATGCGGCAGCTGCACCTATAACTGTCCGGCCAGAATGCCGCTGACCCATGCGTTCAAGACCGCAAAGCTGATGTTCCAGGCCAAGGCCGCAGCCGAGAAGGCAAAGGCGGAGGCCGCAGCAGCAAAGGAGGCCAAGCAATGAGTGAGAATACCGAAAAAAAGGCTGTGACCGCAGCTGCGTCTCCCGCACCCGAGAAGAAACAGGCGGAAAAGAAAGAGAGAATCATTCTTGATGTTGCCTATCAGCCCCAGGTTCGGACCAATCAGGATACCGCCTGGATCATGCGCCGGGTCATTCTGGCGCTGCTGCCGGCGCTTGCCTGGGCCGTGTATCAGTTCGGCTGGAACTGCCTGCTGCTGGCCGCCTGCGGCGCTGCAGCCGCCGTGTTCTTCGAGTGGGGCTATCGCAAGCTGCTGAAAAAGAGCAATACCATCGACGACTATTCCGCCGCCCTGACAGGTCTGCTGATCGGCATCAGCATGCCGTCCAGCGCACCCTGGTGGGTGCCGGTGATCGGCGCCTTCTTTGCCATTGTGGTGGTCAAGCAGCTCTATGGCGGCATTGGCAAGAACTTCCTGAATCCGGCGCTGGCCGGCCGGGCTTTCCTCCTGGCCTCCTATGCGCTGATCATGAGCAATTATGCGGTCCCGGCCGGACTGAAGGGCACGGTGGACGGCGTGACCATGGCCACTCCGCTCACCTACCTCTATGGCACGGAGCCCATGCCCGCCTACTTCAGCCTGAAAAACCTGTTCCTGGGCGCCATGCCCGGGGCCATGGGCGAGATCAGCACCCTGCTGCTTCTGGTGGGCGGCCTGTATCTGATCGCCCGGAAGATCGTACCCTGGCGCATCCCCCTGGCCTTTCTGGGCACGGTTGCACTGCTGACGCTGGCTTTCGGAGGCGGCGGCATGAGCAACGTGAATTTCATGCTCTACAATCTCTGCTCCGGCAGCGTGGTTCTGGCCGCCTTCTTCATGGCCACGGATTACGCCACCAGCCCCGTTACCCTGAACGGTCAGCTGCTCTACGGCGTGGGCTGCGGCGCTCTCACGGTGCTGATCCGCTATTTCGGCGGCTACCCCGAGGGCTCCACCTACGCGGTGCTGATCATGAACCTCTGCACCTGGGCCATTGACAAGGGCTTCCACCGTCACCAGTTCGGCGTGACCAAGGAGGACGTGGCCGCGGAGAAAGCGGCCAAGAAGGCAGCAAAGGAG
>CAMVIC010000297.1 GCA_947167435.1 uncultured Clostridia bacterium
CTTCTCCGTGAAGGGACGCTCGTTTTCTGCCTGTATGCACAATCGTGTGCCCGTTTGAACCCAACGATAGTGAACCCGGGCTGTTTTTGGGTTCACTATCGTTGGGTTCAAAGTGTGTTTGTATCAATTTGCCTCGGAAGGGGGACCTGGTACTGCGGATTATGTCGTTCGCGGCACAGTCGGAGCGCAGGAGAATCAGGAGACGCCGGCAACAGGGCCATGCTGCGGCCAGGACTTAAGAACCGGGGACGGTCAGGGCGAAGTTGTTTTGCCCTGACCGTCTCCGGCTCCTGCTTGTTTTGCTGCTTATTTGATGTTGTGGATGAATTCCACAAGCTGCTCCCGGTCGTACATGGTGTCCGTCTTGCCGATGACGATATCGGGGTCGATGCCCATGTCGGTGTTGTAGAAGGAACCGTTCTTCAGGGTGCTCAGCTGCATGCAGCCGGAGATCTGGAAGATGGCGCCGCTGGCCGTGCAGCAGGGCCTTACCACGCAGGAACCGCCGCCCGTCGTTTTGCCGATGAGCAGGATTCTGGGACTGCCCTTGAGCGCGGCGGGCACCAGATTGCCGCAGGAGAAGGAGATGGGGGTGCTCATGCAGTACAGATCCATGGTGAAGGGGACGGTGTCTCCCGTCGTTGCATCCTGGACGCCGTCCAGATTCACGTCCGCCCGGTAGGCACACACAGACTGAGCGCCCGTGAGGGTATCCCGAAGCATGAAGACCGCGCTTCCCGCAAACCAGGAGGTGACAAAGGCCGCAGCGTCTGCATCGCCGCCGCTGTTGTAGGACAGGTCCAGCACAACGTGCTTGATCGGGCAGTTCTCCCGATAGAGCTGATGGTTGGCATAGATGATGAGCTCGATGGTATCGGCGGGCGGCTGGGTGCAGTCATAGGTGTAGTAATCGTCCCTTTTGGCCGTGAACGAATGGAAGGTGATGATCGCCGTGTCGCCGACCTCGGTATAGTCATAGATTTCCCGCAGCTCCATGTTTTCCGTATAGGGGTTCATATTCCGGTTGTGGGTATATCTGGAAACCATATAGAGCATGCTGTTATACTGATTCTGGCTCAGGGACCATCCCATGGAATCGAAAAGCTCGTTCAGGCCGGCCAGGTCCAGATTCTCGAGATCCGGTTCCTCCGGCGGCCCGGCGAGGCAGGAACTGCTGGTGACGCCGCTGTGCATGTCGTCCAGATACTTCATGGTCAGCATGGTAAGCGCCTTGTCAAAAGCCACGGGATCACCGCCGGCCAGATCGCCGATCAGGTCCGTGAACAGCTGGCCGAAGCTGGAGATGTTGTGCTCGGGCTTCAGCCCGTAAAACTGGTCCAGGTTGAAGCGCAGCTCGTTGTAGTTGAACAGGGCGAATTCGCTGCTCATCTCACCCGGCGCCGTATATCGCTCTTCCAGAAGCTCACTGGTTTCATAGTTGGCCAGCAGCACCTTTTCTCCGTTGAAAATGAAATAATCATACAGGGGAGAAACCAGAATGTCATTGAGCGTCTGAAGCGGGACGTAGCAGACGCCGTTCTGCATGATCAGATCGATCATGTATTCCGACAGGTCAAAGTCCGTGTAATAGCCGTGCCTGTCATAGTCGATGTTCTCAAGGGGGGTGAACAGCTCGGAGGCGCCGGTGGTGCCCTTTGAGGACACAAGGCCCAGGAGCGTTCTTTCATCCGGGCAGGAGATGAAGATGTTCAGGTCGTTGATGAAAATCTCATCCCGTTCCGCGTCGATCATCATGAAGGCGTCGTTGTCGGCACGGTGGACGCTCATGATGTGGCCGTTTGCGGCGGGCTTGAAGGTATACTCGTTCCCGGCGTATCCGCTCTTCTTGTTTTCATACAGCGTCCCCAGAACGGGAAAGAACTCGGTCACGTCCACGTAGGGGATATCTCCGCCGTTCATGAAATAGAGGTTGAACTCGCTCTCCTCGACGGGCTCGTCCGGGTCCAGCTGCTTTTTCAGCGGGAAGGTCTTCTGCTCCACGGCATAGCCTTCCGTGGGAACGGGCTCTGCGGCGGCGAACGCAGGTTGGGGACCTGCGCCGAGGGTGACGGCAATCGCCAGGATTGCGGCGATTGCGGATGCGAGAATCTGTTTTGTTTTCTTCCTGGTTTTTCCTCCTGCCTGAAGATCCAGAATTTACAGAGCGCCGGCTTCAGCCTTCGCCCGCCGGGAGTTCCGGGCAGCAGCGCCGGCAGGGCGTATAGCCCCAGCTTTCATACAGGGAAAGAGGTCCGTGCACGTGCTGCCGGTTATAGCCGGTGATATCCTCCACGCTGGCGCAGTCCGGCCGGTGGAGTTTCCGGGTGTTCAGGTTCAGCACATAGTCTTCCTCAATTTCCTCTGCCATCGCTTCCGCCGGCGCCGAGCGGGAGAGCGGCTCGCCCCGTCGGGGCAGGGAGGGGAGCAGCACCGCCAGAACCAGCAGCAGCGCCAGCGCGGCGCGCAGCCAGGGGGACAGACGCAGCTTTTTCCAGAGCGCCTCCAGCGGCGGAAAGGGCGGCAACAGCGCCGCCGAGAGCAGAAAGGGCAGGGCGCGCAGCTCCGGAAGCGCCCCGATGCCCAGGGCAAGACAGAGCCCGGCCGGCACCCAGCGCAGAACGAAGATCAGGCCCTTCATGCCATCGAACCTCTCTTGTGTGATTTCATGAATAAGAATTGCCTGCCCCGCAATGGCATGCGGAGCAGGCCTTGTCTTGCTTTAAGCCATCCAGATCTTGTCGCGGTTGATGTCGGCAAGGCTGGCGGCGCCGCACATGGTCATGGTGGACTTCAGCTCGCCCACGATCTTGTCCATGTATACCTTGAAGCCCTCCTCGCCGGCACCGTAGATGGCGGTGAGAACCGGGCGGCCGATCAGCACCGCGTCCGCCCC
>CAMVIC010000298.1 GCA_947167435.1 uncultured Clostridia bacterium
GGCGCGCATCTCGTCCTGGGGCATGAAGCGCGGGCAGTTGGAGGTGGACAGATAGTGCTTGGCGATGGCAAACACCGGATCCTCGCCCTCGGGGATGTCGATGATCTGGCGGCTCTCCACGGAGCCGTAGCAGTAACGGTCGCACACCACGCGGGCGCCGCAGCTCTCCACCAGCTTGGTGAAGTCCGGGTCGTCGTTTTCGGAGCCGGCCAGAACCACCTTGCAGCGGAATTCCTTCTTCATGTCGGGCTCGCGGGTCTTCATCTCTTCCGCGGTCTCGCGCAGATAGGGCAGAATCAGGTATTTGGGACATGCCAGGCTCACCAGCTGGATCACGTGGAACTCATAACCGGTGATGGTGGGGTTGTCAAGCTTGCGGTAGTCGCCGATCTCGTTGATGAGGCGGCTGACCTCGTTTTGCTGCTCTACGGCCTTGAGAATGGCCTCGTTGGAGATGTCGATGCCGAAGTGGTCGTGCAGCGGCTGCAGCACGTGGGCGCGCAGCTGGTCGGTAAAGTGCTCGTAGCTGATCTGGTTGTTCTTGAAGGGGACGTCGGAGAAGGAGCAGAAGAAGTCGTCGTTGTCGATGATGCGCATGTCCTTGACGGAGTCCAGGTGCTTCTGCTCCAGATGCTCCTGGAAGCGGCAGGTGGCGGTGCAGGTTTCGGTGGCCATCTGGGCGTCGAGGAAGTTGTAGCCGCCCTCCAGTGCGCGCTCCATCAGGCTTCTGGCGTAATGGCAGACGCGGGCGGACATGTAGTAGGTCGCGATGTCGGGGGATGTGCAGCGCGGCGCTCTCAGTCTGACAGAGAAGCAGCCGGGCAGGTCGAGAAGTACTTCAGGCATGAAATAACAGGTGTAGCCCACCGCGCGCAGGCCGTCCTTCTTGGCCTGCTGGACCAGCTCGTTATTGGCTTCCTGAAGCAGATTCTCAAAGTAGATCAGATGCTTGAGATCTTTCACAAGAATACCCTCCAAAAAAAGTTTCCGCTGAATTTTGGGCGTGAACAGGCAGAGCACGCCCATACTCGTATGCATATTTTAACAAAGCGTTAACGAATTGTCAATTCTCATTTTGTTGAAATTGTGAGAGTCTTTGGCTGGTTTTCGGTTTTTTCTGTACATTTTGAACATTTTTGTCTAAACAAACCGGGGCATTCAATCAAGCGGAAACGAGGGGGCCGAAGGCCCCCTCGCTTCCTCATTCGATATGCAGTTCGGCCAGGCCTTTTTCGATCTCTGCGCGGGAAAAGGAAGCGCGGCCCATAATCATCTCGGGTCTGCCTCCGCCGCGGCCGCCGATGGCGGCGTTGAAGGCCCGGCCCGCTTTTCGCAGATCCACGCGCCGGCTGCCGACGACATAGCGCCAGCCGCTCTCGTCGTCCCCGCAGAAGACCGCCGCGATGCCCCCGGCCTTTTCCATCAGGAGATTGACCAGTTCCCGCTGGGCCACCTCGTCAAGCAGGCTGTCAAAGAGGACAAGGTTTCCCTCCGTCTCACGCTCCGCCGCAGCCAGGCGCGCCACCAGGGCCATGGACAAAGCGTCGCAGCGCGCCTTCTGCTCCTGCTGCTCATGCAGCAGACGCTGTACCGCCGGGGCCACCTCTCCCCTTTTGGCGCTGAGGGCCTGGGAAATTTTCGTCACGCTCTCCTGCTGGGCGCGTACCTGTTCCAGCGCGTCCAGGCCGCAGACCAGCGTGACGCGCACGCCGCCCCGGTGCCGCTGGCTGTCCAGCAGCTTGATCAGCCCGATCTCCCCGGTCCGGGAGACATGGGGCGCGCAGCAGGCGCAGCGGTCGATGTCCCCGATCTGGACGATGCGCACATTCTCCGTCAGCTCCAGCTTGCTGCGATAGCTGAGATCGGCCAGGGCTTCCGGCGCGGGAAACCAGGCGCGCACCGGCAGGTTCTCCCGCACGACGGCGTTGGCCATGGTCTCGATCTCCATCAGCGCGTCCCACTCCAGTTCGCCGGAAAAGTCGATGGTCATGCAGTCGGCGCCCATGTGAAAGCCCACGTTGTTATAGCCATATTCCCGGTGGACCAGGCCCGAGACAATGTGTTCGCCGGAATGGTTCTGCATCCGCCGCCAGCGCTGCTCAAAGTCCAGCTCGCCCCGGACACGCCCGCCCACGGGCAGGGGGCCGTCGGTGTAATGGAGGATGCGGCCGCCCTTTTCGTGTACGTCCAGCACCCGTGCTGTGCCCAGCACGCCCGTGTCGGCGGGCTGTCCGCCGCCCTCCGGGAAGAAGGCCGTCCGGTCCAGCTCCACGGCAAAGCCGGTCTTCGTCTCCTCACAGGCGAGCACCACAGCCTCAAAGTCGGCCAGGTGGCTGTCCAAGTAATAGAGCTTCTCAGTCATATCGGTTCTCCTTTGAGATACGGATTGCCACACCAGTGACTTCGGTCACTGGTTCGCAATGACGGGGAAATCCAATTCCGGGCTGTCATTGCGAGCCAGTGCGCTCACTGGCGTGGCAATCCGTTTTTTCTTTAATACAGCACGCGCACACGCAGCACGTCGCTCATAGCGCGGATGGAGGCAGCGGTGTCCTCCCCGATCTTCTCGCCCAGGTCCACAATGGTGTAGGCGTAGGCGCCGCGGGGCTTGTTGATCATGTGCTCGACGTTGATGTTCTTCTCGCTGATGAAGTCCAGGATCCTGGTGATCATCCTGGGGACATTGCGGTGCAGTACGCACAGTCTGCACACGCCCATGCGGGAGAGCGTGGCGTCCGGCAGGTTCACGGAGTTTTTGATGTTGCCGTTGAGCAGATAGTCATAGAGTTCCCGGGCCGCCATCTCGGCGCAGCGGTCCTCGCTCTCCGGCGTGCAGGCCCCCAGGTGGGGCATGGCGATGAC
>CAMVIC010000299.1 GCA_947167435.1 uncultured Clostridia bacterium
TAGGCGTGGGTGCAGTCCGGCCCGTAGCGGATGCGAAACTGGGTGACCAGCTCCGGATCGGCGTAGCGCTCCTCCAGCTTCAGATGGGGAGGCATGGCCTGCCAGTCGCCTCCGGCGGACTGCCAGCTGACGCCGCCGGCAAAGACTACCTCTCTTACCCGCACCCGGAAGGAGCAGATGCCTGTTTCCGGCAGCAGGATGGCAATACCCTTGCCGAATTCCGTGTCAGGCTCCGCCCGGAGGCCGGAATAGCTGTACTCCAGCTCGCTGCCCAGGACGTCGCCCGCGGCGTCCAGCATGGTCACCAGGGCGGTGACGCTGGTGACGATTCGCTGGCTCAGGTTCAGAAAGCGCAGCTGGCACAGCCGGCGGGACCCGTCGTCCAGCAGCCTGCCCTCCTTGATCAGAATCGGTGCGCCCTTTTCATAATAGGGACGGTCCAGCGAAAAAACACGCCGGTAACGTTCACCCATTTTCGTTCCCTCCTTCCACCCGATGGGCGTCGGCATGGAAAAACTCGGAATATCTGTAGTATTTCCACTATAGCACGAAAGTTATGTAAACGCAATGCCGGATTCCCGTTTTTTTGACGCTGCCGCGGCAGAAAACGCCGGCGACTGTGCCGGGTCGGAAAAGCGCTCTTGAACCTTTGGGCGGATGGTGATAGAATAAGAAAAAACTGACAATCGGAGGTATTCCTTATGCTTGGCATCGGAAGCGATCACGGCGGCTACGCCCTCAAGCAGGCAGTCATGGAGCATCTGCGCAATCGCGGCATCGAGTACAAGGATTTCGGCACCTACAGCGAGGCAAGCTGCGACTATCCGGACTACGGCCGGGCGGTGGCGCTGGCAGTGGCCGGCGGGGAGTGTGACCGGGGCATCATCATCTGCGGCACTGGCATCGGCATCTCCATCACCGCAAACAAGGTCCCGGGAATCCGGGCCGCATTGTGCGGGGACTGCTTCTCTGCGGAGGCCACCCGTTCCCACAACGACGCCAACATTCTGGCCCTGGGCGCCCGGGTGGTGGGCGAGGGGCTGGCCCTGAAGATCGTGGACACCTTCCTGGATACGCCCTTCTCAAACGACGAGCGGCACAAGCGCCGCATCGCCAAGATCGAGGGCAGCTACTGATACGATAAAGCGGCTTTGGCCGCAGCAGAACGGAGCAGGAACTTGGCAAAGAATCTGGAATTTTACAAAGGCAGCCGGAAAAAGCGCAACTACTGGCTGATCCCCTTCGTCATCGGACTGGGGCTGATCACGCTGCTGGTGGTGCTGTTTTACGGCATGCAGAAATACGCCGTCATCAGCAAGGACGGCGTGGAGGTTGTGCTGCCCGGCATGAAGCGGGAGGAGGCCACCACCGTGGACAGCGAGGGCCACACGGTCCGGGTGTTCGAGGAGGTGCCTACCACCCTGGTGTTTGATGCGCCGGACTATTCCCGCATCCAGGCCACAGCGGGCAAGAACCTCCAGTCCGTGCGCGCTATCTACATCGCGGCGGAGGACATCAACGAGGATAACCTGATGGAGAAGGCCGGCCGCCTCAACGACGGCAACGCCCTGATGCTGGAGATGAAGCCCCGCAGCGGCGCCCTGGTCTGGACCTCCGCGTCGAGTCTGGCGCTGAACTACGGCCTGTTTTACCAGTCTCAGCTGACCGACTCCATCCCCGACCTGATCGCCCAGGTGAAGTCCTACGGGACGGAAAATGAAAAGGACATCTATATGGTGGCGGAGGTCTGCTGCTGCATCGACTCGCTCCTGCCGGCCAGAAGCCTGAACTTCGCCCTGAAGAGCACCTACGGCGTGGACTACAAGGACGACAAGGGCACCTATCTGGACCCCTACAACCCGGAGCTGCGCAACTATATCGTGGAGCTGGTGCGGGAGCTGTACGCCATGGGCTTTGACGAGGTGGTGCTGCGGGACGTGGTGCACCCGGTGGTGCAGACCCAGGAGGGGCAGGAGAGCTTTGAGTTTGTCTATTCCTCAGAGATGTCCACCACACCGAACCCCGTCAACGCCGTCTGCGGTTTTGCCATCTATGTGGCCAATGCCCTGGCGGACCGGGGCGCGGACAAGCGGCTGAGCATCTACGTGGATACGCCCCGCTCGCTGGTCCGGGCCGACGAGGGCACCGGGCAGGACCAGACCCTGTTCATGAAGATCTACGACCGGGTCTATTACCGCACGGACATGTACACCTTCACTTACAACCTGCAGGATATCGAGAACTCCGGCAGCGTGGTCATCGGGGACATGCACGACCGCTTTGTGCCCGTGGTTATCAACTACCTGCCGAAAAACAGCTCCTGGATCTACATCGAGGACCTGCCCAACGCCTGATCCAAAGTTCCGGATCTCATGAAAACAGCCGCTGCAAATCTTTGACTTGCAGCGGCTGTTTTCTGTATCCTGCTTACTTGGTGCCGAAGATGCGGTCGCCCGCGTCGCCCAGGCCGGGGACGATGTAGCCGTGGTCGTTCAGATGGTCGTCCAGAGCGGCCACATAGATGTCCACGTCGGGATGGTCCTCCTGCATTTTGGCCACGCCCTCGGGAGCGCCGATAACGCTCATGAGCTTGATGTGCTGTACGCCCGTCTCTTTCAGGAAGCGGATGGCAGCGGAGGCGGAGCCGCCGGTAGCCAGCATGGGGTCCACCACGATCACGTCGCGCTCCTCAATATCGGGGGGCATTTTGTAGTAGTACTTGACCGGCTCCAGAGTCTCCGGGTCGCGGAAGAGGCCGATGTGGCCCACCTTCACATTGGGCATCATGCTGACCATGCCGTCCACCATGCCGAGACCGGCGCGGAGGATGG
>CAMVIC010000300.1 GCA_947167435.1 uncultured Clostridia bacterium
TAGATGTGCAGCAGGAAACGGGTGATCAGGCCCGCCTTTCCGAAGAGCATGATCATCGACAGCGACAGCACGAAGGGGGGCGAGACCACCGGCAGCATGGACACCACCTTGAACAGGCCGCCCACGAAGCGGTTCATGCGGACATAGACCTCCACATAGGCGAAAAGCAGGCCGATCAACGTGGAGAGAATGCCCACCACAAAGCCCACCTTCAGGGTGTTGGTGATGGCGCGGGTGAAGCTGGGCATGGCGAAGATGCGCTTGAAAATGCTCAGGCCGAAGCTTCCGTCACCCACGAAGCTGTCCACCAGCAGAATCGCCAGCGGATAGAGAATGAACAGCGTAAGGAAGGTAATCAGCAGCACGATGGTGGTTACCATGATGGGGTCGGCAAGCAGTTTTTTCCGGTCCAGTGCCGCACCCTGTCCTCTTGCCATGGAAAACGCTCCTTTCCATTACTCCGGAAAAAACAATTTCAAACGATTGGACTGTGCAGCCGGAGTAATCATCATAATCAAATGCCGGTCTGATCGGGACCCGGTCAGACGGCCGCTCCCGAAGGGGTCCCGTCCCTTCCGGGCGCTGAACAGAGAGCGCCGGAAGCCGGGTAAAAAACAAGGATGGCGGAAAACCCGCCATCCTTGCGGATGCTGAAGGATTCGGAATGCTGCGCCTGAGCGATCAGGAGGTCTGGAAACGTCCCTCGCCCACGTCGGCGCCGGCGGCCTCGATGGCGGCCATCACGTCGGCCACGTTCTGGTCGGTGTCCTGAACAGCCTTGGCAAAGTCATAGCCGTCCCAGACCAGGCTGGGATCCAGGCCGAACTCGGCGGCCACGGCGGGCTGCTCGGCATTGTCGATGACCAGGAACTGGTAGGAGCCGGTATCGTCAGCCATTTCCACGCAGTCGGGGCTCAGAGCGTACTCCACGAACAGGCGGGCGGCATTGGGGTGGGCAGCGCCCTTGAAGATGGCCACGGGGCCGATCTCGCAGGTGGTGCCGTCCTGGGGAACGATGAGCTTCACGTTCTCATAGCCGTTGTCCACGATCTGGGTGATGCCGTCATGCAGGAAGCCGATGCCGATGACGCACTCACCGGTGCCCACGTTCTTGGACGGGCCGGAGCCGGACTTGGTGTATACTTCCACGTTCTTGTCCAGGTCTACCAGGTACTGGATGCCTTCGTCATGGCCCTTCAGCTGGATCATCAGGTTGGCAACCAGCTTGGGCGTGCCGGCGGTCTTGTAGTTGGACAGCCAGATCAGGCCCTTGTACTCGGGCTTGAGCAGATCATCCCAGGTCTGGGGAGCCTCAAGGCCCATGCGGTCCAGCTCATCGGTGTTGACCATGAAGCCCAGCAGGCCGGTGTAGATGCCGTACCAGTAGTTGTCCGGGTTCTTGTACAGGGGGCTGAGCAGATGGGAGGCGTTGATGGCCTCGTAGGGCTCCAGGAAGCCCTTGGCAGCCAGGCTGTCATAGGGGTTGTTGGTGCCGCCGAACCACACGTCGGCAGAGGGATTGCCGTTTTCTTCCTCGATCTTGGCAGGCACCTCGCCGGTGGACAGGCGCTGGTAGCTTGTCTTGATGCCATAGAGCTTCTGGAAATTCTCGCAGGCGGCGGCCAGATACTCTTCCTCGCAGGAGCCGTAGACAACCAGCTCACCCTCGGCCTTGGCCGCGGCGATGAGCTCTTCCATCGGATCGTCGGCATGGGCCGTGACAGACAGCGCGAAGACCATGACCAGCGCCAGAATCAACGCCAAGTACTTCTTCATAAATGGTTCCTCCTAACAGTTTTTTCGTTGGGGCCTCAGCCCCGTTCTTGTTGTATTTTAACAAGATTGGCCGCCTTTGTCAATCCGGAATTTGTGCTTCCGTCCAAATATTGTCTGCATGCAAGGGAGAATGTCTGCGCCGAAAACGGTGCAAAAGGGATCTTCTCCCGAAATCTGGGGGCTGTTCAAGTTCCGGTTTTTCTGCTATACTCCTGAAAGATTCTTTTCCTGCCCCGCCGTGCCCTGCGGCGGAGCCGGCGATAAGGCGGACTGATGATCCATGAAACAGAAAAGCCATCTGCTGATGCTGCTGCTGGCAGCGCTGTTCTGGGGCACCACCTTTGTGGCCCAGCGCATCGGTGCGGACTACGTGGGCCCCTTTACCTATCTGGCCTGCCGCAGCTGGATCGCCGTGGTGTTCCTCACGCCGGTGGTCCACGCCATGGACCGCTTCCACGACCGGCGCGGCAGCGACAACCGCCGCCCCCGCAGCGGGGCGGACCGGAAGCTGCTGCTTCTGGCCGGGGCCGCCACGGGCGTGTCTCTTTGTGCCGCCAGCGCCGCCCAGCAATACGGCATGGCCTTCACCACCGCCTCCAAGGCGGGCTTCATCACGGCGCTGTACGTGGTGCTGGTGCCGCTGATCAGCATCTTCTTCCGCAAGCGCCCGGCTCTTCGCATCTGGCTGTGCGTGGCCCTGTCGCTTCTGGGCATGTACCTGCTGTGCCTGAACCGGGAGCGGCTGAGGCTCTCCGTGGGGGACGCCTGGATGCTGCTGTGCGCCCTGCTTTTCGCCGTTGAGATTATGATCGTGGAGAAGCTCCCCCGCCCCCTCTTCCCCGCGAGACGGTGCCGATGCTGCTGGCCGAGCGGCCCACGGCGGAGGCTCTGGGTCTCGCCCTGCCCGCCATTTTGTATGCGGGCATCTTCTCCAGCGGCATCGGCTATACCCTGCAGATTCTGGGGCAGGAGAACGTAAACCCCAGCCTTGCAAGCCTTGCCATGAGTCTGGAGAGCGTGTTCAGTGCCCTGTCGGGTTGGCT
>CAMVIC010000301.1 GCA_947167435.1 uncultured Clostridia bacterium
CTTGTCGCCGTCACGCAGCTCGCAGGCTTCGTGGATACCGGTGGATGCGCCGGAGGGAACTGCCGCACGGCCGATGGTGCCGTCGTCCAGCGTAACCTCAACCTCGACGGTGGGGTTGCCGCGGGAGTCCAGAATCTCTCTGGCCATGACGTCAACGATTTCAAAATACTGTTTCATGTAAATTGCCTCCTAAAAAGCTTGTTAATATGCTAACCTTGCGTATTATACCCTAAAGCTTTCCAAAAAGAAAGCCTTGTTTCCGGTTCTCGGGGAAAATCCTTCATTTTTGTGCAAAATGCCACAGGCAATCGGAGGAAAAGCCCCTCTACTCCACAATTACCCGGTGCTCCACGCCGTCCAGCTCGTAGCACAGCGTAAGTCCCGGGCCGTCCAGCACCCGCAGTCTGCAGGCGTTTCGGTTGCGCAGCAGCTGCTGATAGCGGGCCCGCTCCGCTGCCCGATATCTGGCCATGTTGTCCGAGTGGAGCAGCACGCCGCCCACCACGCTGTTGACCGTAGAGAGGATGGTCTTCTGGTCCTCCGTCAGCTTCAGGTTGTCATCCCGCAGGAAGAACACGTCCGGGTCGTTGAGGAAGGCGCGG
Source organism: uncultured Clostridia bacterium (assembly GCA_947167435.1). The sequence continues at coordinate 603 of CAMVIC010000301.1, forward strand.
CCGTTGAGCTGGCGGCGGAATATGCTGTTGCCGATGGCCTGGCGGGTGGAGACCCGCTCCCGGTGGGTCTGCTGCATGAGCAGGCTGCCGTCCCAGTCCAGGCCCACGTCGCAGCTGACCCGGCAGTAATCCACCAGGCCGAAGGCCGGCATCAGGGGCACGCCGCAGCCCAGGATCAGCTTGTCGCCGCAGACACGGCGCAGCAGCTCCATGGCCCGGATCATCCGGCCCGCCCGGCTCTCGCTGTGGGAGCCGAAGGGCGCCGCCGCGTACAGGAAATCCAGCTTCACCAGGTCATAGCCCCACTGGTTCAGCACCCGGTCAAAGACCCTCTCGATATAGTCCGTCACCTGGGGATTGTCGATGTCCAGGGCATAGAAGCCGCCCCAGTTGATGCCGCAGTACCAGGGCTTGCCGTCCGGCCCCCGCAGCAGCCAGTCCGGGTGCTCCTTCGCCAGGCGGGAGTCCTTCCGGGCGCCGAAGGGGGCAAGCCACAGCCCCGCCCGAAAGCCCGCGGCGTGGATCTCGTCCGCCGCGGCCTTCATGCCCTGGGGGAACTTTTTGCCGTCCGCCTCCAGCCAGTCGCCCACGGCGGGCTCCCAGCCGTCGTCGATCTGGAACAGGTCGCCGGGCTGCAGCTGCCCTGCGCAGCCGGCCAGGTCCTCCCGGATGCTCTGGGCGCTGATGTTTTCATAGCGGTTATACCAGCTGGAGTAGCCGGCAATTTTCTCGCGGGTCCGGGGCTTTACGCCCATGGCGGCAAACCAGGCGTCGAACACCTCGTCCTCGGTGCCCTCGGCGTAGAACAGGTCCAGGACCGGATAGCCCCCGTCGCTGCGCACGCCCCGGCAGTCCCGCTCCACGTGCAGCGTGGAGGTGGGCGCGTCGTAGCGGAAGAGGGTGTAGCCCGGCCGCTCGTCCAGGGAGGCGAAGAGGCGGAAGCGCTCCCCTTCCCGGAAATAGCAGTAGCTCTCGCCGTGGGTCACGCCCGGGGCGTTGGGATAGTCCACGAAGAAATAGTCCCCGTAGCGCTCCAGCCCGTAGTGATTCACCAGGGGCCGGGGCAGATGGCTCAGGCCCCGGATTTTGTCCTTTTTCCCGTATTCCGGGCAATAGGTCCAGGTCTGATAGCCGTTCATGAAAATCTTCCCGTCCGGCTTCAGGTCCACGTGGACGGAGGCGACAGCGCGCTGCAGCACGCCGGCCGGGGTGCGCGGGGCCAGGAGGGTCCGGCCGGGACGCAGCTGCACGCTGCCCTCCACCGGTCGCTGGTCAAAAAGCCCGACGTAGTATTTGAGCCACTCCATACTCAGTCTCCTTTTTTCACTTCAAACGGGATGGTGACCGGCTCGGTCTGGCCGGTGGTAATGGTCAGGCTGGCCTTGCCCGCCCGGCCGGTGGTGCGCACATAGGCGCCGCACATGCCGCCCTCGGCGGTGACCGCCGCAGGTCCCACCAGTTCGATGGGGCCGTGGGTTTTCAGCGAAATCGCCAGCTGGGCGTAGGGCGCCAGGTTGCCCAGCTCGTCCAGCACGCGGATGCGGATTGCCGCCATGTCATAGCGGTCACCCTCATGAAGATGCGTTTGGCTGGGCTTTGCCTCCAGCTGCAGCCGGTCGGCAGGGCCCCGGGTCTGGGAGACTACGGTTTGGCCGTCCCGCTTGCCCTCAAAGCGCCAGTAGGTGGCCTCGCCGCCCCAGTTGCCCACATACTTGCCGTAGAGGGCCACGCCGTCCTCAAACTTCATGCCGTACTTGAGCATGCAGTAGCCCAGCTTCAGCTTGGCGGAGAGGGGCAGGTTGGGCAGGCCGTATTCGCCCGCCGCCGTCAGGGCCTCCTTCACCAGCTTTTCCTTTGCGCCGGAGAAGCCCTCCTGGCTGTGCAGCAGGCAGCCGATGGTGTCGTCGATGGTGACGGGGCCGTGGGGCAGGCCCTTCCACTCTGTGGGCCGGAAGGTGGCCACGTAGTTGTCGTTCTTGTAAAGTTCCACCTCGTCGGCGTTGGTGAAGACGCACAGCCGGTCGTTGCGGCCGCCGGGATAGTCGCCGATATCCATGGGCGAGCCCACCTCCAGCACGGGCCGCTCCTCCCCCTGGCTGGCGTAGACCGCCGCAGCCAGCTTGGGATTGCGGAAGGCGTCCATCACGCCGTGGTAGCAGACCCTGTCGCCGGAGCCGAAATCCTTGTGGGTGGGATCGTCGAACATGCACCAG
>CAMVIC010000302.1 GCA_947167435.1 uncultured Clostridia bacterium
GAGCTTGAAGGCAGCGTCGGCGGCGGGAGCGGCTTCGGCAGCGGGAGCAGCCTCAGCGGCGGGAGCGGCTGCGGGGGCCTGGGTGGCGGCGGGGGCGCTGGTGGAGGAACCGCCGCAGGCTGCCAGTGCAAATACCATGACGACAGCCAGTACGAATGCGAGTACTTTCTTCATTGTGTTTTCTCCTTTTCATTTTTTGGATCGACAGATTTATATTGAAGCGGCATGTTCCATGCCGGATCAAACAGAGGAGAGGCGGGATTAAAAAATCGGCCCCGACCGATCTGGTCGGGGCCGATTCAATCCGATTGAATCAAGCCGCTGACAGGTTCGGTCGTGTCTGTGAGGGTTCAATAAGAATCAGGCCGCGCAGAATAATCGCGATTACCAGGACGGATACACCCAGCAGAACGGATACAGTGAGGCCCAGGACTTCCGCGCAAACAAAAATCGACACTGCAAGCACAGCGTCGATCACAAGCAGGATGAAGTTGAAAGAAGCGCAGCGAGAAGCAGACTCGGAACCGTTGCCGTTCGAGCCCGTGGTGTTGAAACGATTGAAACGTCCAAACATCGTCTGCGTCTCCTTTCTAAAAGTGGTATCACTTTAGCACCGCAATGTGCCGATGTCAAGAAGCTGAAAAATTTTTTGGCAATCCGCCAAAAATCACAAAACAAGTGTGCCGATGTTGTGAAAACATGACAAAAGAAAAACGGGGGAACCCGGCTTTCCTGCCAAATTCCGGCGTCTTGCGGTTGACTTTTCCGCCGCAGTCCCGTATCATAGATGCGGAAAAAATCCGCATTTTAAGCCGAAGTACGGAGGAACAACGCCATGATTATGGATTGCGCCAAATATGCCGGACGCTGCGTCTGCGGCCGGGAGCATACCCTGGAGACGAAAAAGGTGGTTGTGGAGGACAACGCCCTCGCCCGCTTTGAGGAGTACATGGAAGAACTGGGACTAACTGGCCGCCGCACCGTGGTCTACGATGAGATCACCTGGAAGCTGACCGAGGGACGGCGCGTCAAGGCGGACCAGAACATTGTCCTGGACCCCAACGGCCTGCGGGCTGAGGACGTGCAGATCGAGAAGATGATGGAACAGCTTGACAAGCCCGAGGTCATCGTGGCCGTCGGCGCCGGCACCATCATGGACTTCGGCCGCTACCCGGCCTACAAGCTCGGCATCCCCTTTGTCGCGGTGCCGACGCTGGCCTCCTCGGACGGCTTTACCGCCAATATCTGCTCGGCCATCATCAACGGCCAGAAGAAGTCCACCCCCATGTGCGCCCCCGTGCTGGTAGTGGCGGATCTGGGCATCATCAGCGGCGCGCCCAAGCGTCTGATCGCCAGCGGCATCAACGACATTCTCGCCAAGTACATCTCCCTGGCCGACTGGCGCATCTCCCATCTGGTGGACGGAGAGTATTTCTGCCCCGTGGTGGCGGAGCTGGCCGAGCACGCCCTGAAGCTGATGCGCGACGCGGCGGACCAGTACGCGGCCACCGGCATTGCCGACCACGAGGCCATGACCATGGCCCAGATGGAGAGCGGCCTGACCATGCAGCTGCTGGACCACTCCCGCGCGGCCTCCGGCGCCGAGCACCTGATGGCCCACCTGGTGGAGATGCATCCCCCGCGCTTCGAGAAGGCCGAGGGCATCCACGGCGAGTGCGTGGGCGTGGGCACCTTCCAGTGCATCCGGGAGTACCACAAGCTGGCGGGCATGAAGCCCAAGGCCAGGCCCTTCAAGCCCCTGACCGAGGCGTGGGTCCTGGAGAAGTTCGGCGAGCGCCTGGCCCCCGGCATCCTGAAGGAGAACGAGCACGACGTGCTGGGCACCTTCGATCCCCAGAACATCGTGGACCACTGGGACGAGATCAAGGCGATGCTCGACGCGCTGCCCTCCGTGGAGGAGATGGAGAAGCTCTACTCCGACTGCGGCTGCAAATACCTGCCGGAGCACATCGGCATCGACCCGGCCCTGGCCGACGAGATGCTGGACATCTCGGCCGCCATCCGCAACCGCAACACCCTGGTGCGCATGAAGCGCGTGCTGGATTTTGAATAAGAAAAAGATTGGAGCCCGGTTTTGCCGGGCTCTCTCTTTACGACCGGACAGGTTGTATGATATAATCACTTTATTATGCAAATCCCGTATCACGGAGAGCAAAAAGGAGAGCCTGCCATGAAATATAAAGGGATCATCTTCGACCTGGACGGTGTGATCTGCTCCACCGACCACTACCACTACCTGGCCTGGAAGGCCCTGGCCGACCGCCTGGGCGCCTATTTTGACGAGACGATCAACAACCGTCTCCGGGGCGTGAGCCGCATGGCAAGCCTGGAGATCGTGCTGGAGCGCTACGACGGCACACTCACCGAGGAGGAAAAGCTCGCCGCCGCTGAGGAGAAGAACAACACCTACCGGGAGCTGTTGAAGCAGATGACCCCCGCGGATCTCTCCGACGAGGTAAAGACGACTCTCGACGCCCTGCGGGCAAAGGGTCTTCTGCTGGGCATCGGCTCCTCCAGCAAGAACACCAGATTCATTTTGAGCCGCATCGGCCTGGGGGATTACTTTGACAAGATCTCCGACGGCACCAACATCACCCGCTCCAAGCCGGATCCCGAGGTCTTCCTGAAGGCCGCGGAGTACCTGGGGCTGGAGCCGAAGGACTGCCTGGTGGTGGAGGACGCGGTGGCCGGCGTCCAGGCCGCCCATGCCGCCGGGATGGACGCCGCCGCCGTGGGCGACGCCGCAGGCAGCGGACTTGCCGAATACAGTCTCAGGAGCTTTT
>CAMVIC010000303.1 GCA_947167435.1 uncultured Clostridia bacterium
CCTGCAGGGACGTATTCAGCCGGGACCGCACGCCGGCCAGCTCCACCGTGCCGCTGAAATCCACATCCGGCTCGGTGGTCGCAGGGGCGGAGGCGGGGGCAGAGACGGAGGCGGGGGCGGAGGCGGAGGCATCGCTGCCGGTGGTGCGGACGGGAAGCTCCTTGGGGCTTCTGTCCTCCAGAAACGCGGCGCCGACGCCGGCCAGAACCGCGATCAGCACAACGGCCGCGGCCAGAAGAAGAACGCTTTTACGTGATTTCATTGGTCAATACCGCTACAACCAGGTATCGGTTGTGCTCCTGCCATTTGATGCAGGTACTCAGCGTGATCAGCCGATCGTCCACCGTGGCCCGGGGCTCCAGCAGGATGATGGTGTTCATATCCCTGTTGCCGTAGATGGAGCGCAGGAACGCGCGGCAGGATTCGGTGTCGGTAAAATCGTAGTAGGAGGTGATCAGACGGTCGTCATACACCACCGTGGCGAAAATCGTGTAGCGCAGCTCCCGGTCCGGCAGGTAGATCCGGATCATCTGGTGTTCCTTCAGATACTGCTCGTCCCGGTAGTAGTGCAGCTTGCCGAACATCGTGCCGTCATTCCACTTGTGGCCGTAGATCAAGGTGTTGAAATCTGTGAAATCCTTGGAATTGACGTTGTGGGTGAAGATGCTGGCAGGCGCGTCCTCCACGCCCTCCGGCGTGTGGGTCAGGTAATAATCGTTGTCGGTGGGGTGCTGGAGGATGGGATAGGAGACGTCGGTGCCGGGGATCTCGATCCAGGCGTAGATGTCGGGGTTGATCTCCCAGAGCGCCTCGAAGTCGATGGGAGAAACGTAGGGATCCTTTTCCTTCGTCGTGACGACGGGGGCCGTCGTCTCCGGCTGCGGGACTGTCTCCGGGGCCTCCGTGGTGGGGGGCTCCGTCACCGGGGCTTCCGTCACCGGGGCCGCGGTGGTCTCCCGATACGCGATCGACTGCAGGTCTTTGATGCTCTGCCTCGCCCGGGCGCCGGACGCCACCGTGTAGGAGAGGTACCCCGCTCCCATGGCCACCAGCAAAAGCCCGAAGGCGATCAGGGCCTTGCGTTTTTTTGACATTTATCTGTGTCCTTTATCGGCTCGCGGCGTGAGCGCGCTTCTTGTGCTTGTAGCGCCCGCCTCTGCCTCTGGAGCTGCCCTGCTCACGGGTGAGGGGGAACTCGGCCAGAACGTCCATGCCCAGGAACTTATGCACATCGTCGCTGGTCTTGATGGTGTCGTCGGCCATGTGCCGGATGACCAGAATGGCCATCACCAGCATCGCGCCCAGCAGAGCGCCGATGACGGTGTCGCGCCGCACGTTGGGGCTGCTCTGGGTTTTGGGCACCGTGGCCCGTTCTACCACGGAGGGGCGGTCTGTGTTCATGATCTCGGCGATCTGATCGCGGAGCTTGTCGGAAAGCTTGTTGCTGATCTTGGCGGCCCAGGTGGGGTCGGTGTCCTGCACCGTGACCCGAAGCATATGGGAGGACGCAGGGTTGGTGACCGTCACGCGGGAGGCCAGGGACTCGTAGGTGGTGTTCAGGTTCAGATCCCGGATCACGCTGTCGATGACGTCTCTGGTCTTGGCGATGATCTGGAAGTCCTCTGTCAGCGAGCTGCCGATCTGCAGGTCGGCCAGGGAGGTGATGCTGGTGGTCTTCGAGAAAATGTAGATGGTGGCGGTCGCCTGGTACTTGGGAGTCATGCCGTATTTGACAACGGCAAAGGCGAGCCCTGCCCCAACGATCGCGCCGATGAGAACCAGCCAGAACTTTTGCCAGATCACTCCTGCCAGCTCCAACAGGTCGATTTCTACCTCATCGGGCTTGTTTGTATTCATCCGATCGTCCATTCACGTTCTCCTTCTTCCAGCACAGCGTATTCGGGGATTTTGCCTGCTCTCCGCGGCTGTTTGGGCGCAACAAAGACGCCTCTGGCCGCAAGAGCGCAAAGATATAGTCATACTCTTCTTATTTTATTCAATGATACAATCGTTTTGTGCATTTGTCAAGCAGAATAATAAACAGTTTTCGGCAAATAATAAACAGTTTTCGGCAAGATTCGTTTTGTTCTTCTGTGCAACAATCCGCGCCCTGCGCGGCCCGGGCCGCCGGCTTTCGCCGGTGGGGAGCGCTCCGATCCGGCGGGGCATTTTGGAGCCGGACAGACAAAGGAAGGGACGCTTCCCCGCAGGAAAGCGCCCCGGATCGCGTCGCTCAGAACAGCAGCCGAAGCTTACTTCATGCTCTGCTCGTAGGACTCGATCATCTTCTTGACCATCTGGCCGCCGACGGAGCCGGCTTCGCGGGAGGTCAGGTCGCCGTTGTAGCCGTTCTTCAGGTTGACGCCAACCTCGGAAGCGGCCTGCTGCTTGAACTGCTCCATGGCCTGACGGGCCTGGGGGACGTTGATGCTGTTGTTGGACTTCATCTCGTTGCATCTCCTTTTTTTGTTTTCGGCTTTCGCCGTGTTGTTTTGGGTCTTGCTGGCGTTAGTTTGACCCGAAAACCGAAAACTATGCAACTTTCTTTGCGGAAAAAACTGCGAAATGCTTTTTTCGCAGACAGGGGCAAGGAGCGATGTGGGCATACTTCGTGACTCTTCGAGTTCGCTCCCTACGGGGACGGCGCGTATGGTGCCCGGTGCAAACGGGAGACAGGCCGGCAGATTGCCGGCGGTACGGGGGTTTGAGCCGGCAGATTGCCGGCGCTACGGAGGTTTGAGCCGGCAGATTGCCGGCGCTACGGAGGTTTGAGCCGGCAGATTGCCGG
>CAMVIC010000304.1 GCA_947167435.1 uncultured Clostridia bacterium
TCGTTCATTGTTTAATTTACAAGGTACACTCCCGTTCCCCACTCGGTGCGGAACATTCGCTATTATAAGGGGTCGATTTCGATTTGTCAAGCACTTTTTTCAAGTTCCTGAAAACTTTTTTCAGACCCTGCCGTCGTCTCTCGGCGACAGCTTTGATAGAATACCAAACGAGAACGAGAATGTCAACCTCTTTTTTCGCTTTTTTCGAAATATTTTTCGCGGCGCTTCGACCGCGGATGACAAGGGCGTCGCCATGTGCTACAATATTATATATGGTATCAACCCGGAGGAGGGTCTCTATGTACATCCGCACCATGAACGCCACGTTCGGTAAACTGGAGCAGGCGGAGCTGCGCCTACAGCCGGGGCTGAACGTGATTTGCGCGCCCAACGAATCCGGCAAGTCCACCTGGTGCCGCTTCATCCGCAGCATGCTCTACGGCGTCAGCACCGGGGAGCGCGGCCCTATGGCTGACAAGAATCGATACGCCCCCTGGTCTGGCGCGCCCATGCGGGGACGCATGGACCTGACGGTCGACGGAGCGAACTTTACGTTGACCCGCGAGACCCTCCGCGCCGGTACCCCTATGGGGGAGTTCTCCTGTGTCTATACAGGCACGGCCGACCCCGTGTCCGGTCTCACGGACCGGAACGTTGGTGAGCAACTGCTGGGCATTTCCCGGGAAGTCTTCGAGCGCAGCGCCTTTATCGGCCAGGCGGCCCTGGCGGTGGACCAAAACACGGAGTTGGAGCGTCGGATTGCCGCGCTGATCACCACCGGTGAGGAGAAGACCTCCTACTCGGAGACCAGCGAGCGACTGAAAAAGCAGCTGAATCGCCGCAAGCACAACAAGACCGGCCAGATCCCCGCCCTGGAACGGGAGCTCGACCAGCTGGACGAGGACCTCAACCACCTGGCAGAGCTGCAGGAGCAGTACGCCCAGACCACCCGGTCCCTCAAGGAGATCCGGGCCAACCTTGCCCTGCTTCAGGAACAGGAGCGTCTGTGGGCCGCCGCGGATCGACAGGAGCAATTGCGGCAGTACCGGGAGGCGGAGGAGGCCGCCTCCGCGGCCGGCCGCCGGGCCGAGGCCATGGCGCAATCGGCCGGCGCTCTGCCGGACGATGCCCTCCTGGCCCGGCTTGAGGCCCGTGTTTTCTCCTTGACCGCCGATCAGCAGGAGGCAGAGCGTGTCCGTCGCTCCGCGAAGGATGCCGACGATTCCTATCGTCAGGCAGAGGAATTTCTCCGCGCCCAGCCGCTCTACCCCGCCGATGAGCAGGGCATTCGGGACCGCCTGGATCAACTGGTCCCACCAGAAGTCCCCTCTCCCCGCCCCCGCACCGCATGCCTGGTCCTGGGCCTTATTGCCTTGATCACAGCGGCCGGCTTTTTGATTGCGGGTCTGACCCCGTTCGCCCTGTTTGCAACGGCCGTTGGAGCAGCGGGACTCGTATTTGTCGGCATCCTCAAGAAAAAGGAGCGGCTAGTTGCCGCACAACGTGACACCGTGCTGGAGCGTCAGCAAAAGCTTGAGCAGCAGGCGGAGGAGTATCTCCCTTTGCGCCGTGCCACTCTGGATGCCGCCGATGAGGCCCACAGGATCGCTGGTCTGGCCGATGCCCTGTGCCGCCGTTTCTCTGAAGGCGTGGAGGAGCTAATCAAAGATCTGTCCCCCTACTGCACCGTCACCGATCTGCCTGCCGCGTCCGTGGCCATCGCCCAACTGCGCAGCCAGTCGGAGGCCCTGACCCATGCCCGGGAAATGGCCCGCGAGTCGTCGCTGCAACTGGAATACCTCCGCAAGAGCCTGCCGGCAGGCGAAGAGCCCCGGGAGCTCCTGCCCCAGCCCACCATGAGCCGCAGCCAGCTTCGGCTGCTCCAGCCCCAGACCCTCTCCGCCCTGCGCTCCGCCCAATCCCGGCTGGATACCCTGACCGGGCAGATCCGGTCCATGGGCGACCCGGACGATCTGATTGTTCGCCGCGACCGGAAACGGGAGGAGCTGGCGCAGCTGCGGGATGAATACGACGCCATCGCCCTGGCCATGGAAGCCCTGGACGGCGCCAACCTGACCTTGCAGAGCCGGTTCTCCCCGGCCCTGGGCGCCCGGGCGGCAGAGATCTTCTCTGCCCTCACCGCCGGCCGGTATGACGCGGTGGTGCTGAGCCGGGACTTCTCCCTGGCGGCGGAGCCCTCCGGCGATCCCACAGCCCGCAGCATCCGGCTGCTGAGCCAGGGGGCGGCGGACCAGCTGTACCTCTCCGTCCGCCTGGCCATCTGCGACATGGTGCTGCCCCGGGACAAGGCCGTACCCCTGATCCTGGACGACGCTCTGGTCAGCTTCGACGACGACCGGCTCCACGCCGCCCTGGACTACCTGCTGCGGGAGAGTGAAAAGCGCCAGATCCTCCTCTTCACCTGCCAGGGGCGGGAGGCGGACTATCTGACCGGCCGGGAAAACGCAACCGTTCTCGCTCTTTGACGCTGGACAAGCGCTGCTTTTCGTGATATATGTATTGATACTATGTATTGACAGGAAAGAAGGATCGAGATATGAGTGATTGCAATCACGACTGCAACAGCTGCGGCAAGACCTGCTCCGACCGCACCGGCGGCAGCCCCTTCCAGATCAAGCCCCTCCACGACGGCTGTCGGGTGGGCAAGGTGTTCGGCGTGGTGTCCGGCAAGGGCGGCGTGGGCAAGTCCATGGTGACCAGCCAGCTGGCCGTGTCCGTCCGCCGGGAGGGCTACAACGTGGCCATCCT
>CAMVIC010000305.1 GCA_947167435.1 uncultured Clostridia bacterium
TTAATTTCCCTGCTGACGGACTGGCTGCTCCGGTCCCCGAAGGGGCCCTGCTGCAGCGCGTCCCGGCACTGGGCCAGGTGGGCCATGGCGGCGTCGTGCCGGTCGCTGGCCTGCCGCAGCTGGGAGCGCCCGGAGCTGAGCTGGGTCAGGGCGTCCCGCCGCTGCCGTTTCCGGCTCTCGGTGACCTGCTGCTCCAGCTGGGCGCAGGTCTGTCGGGTCTGCTCCAACTGCTGCTCCAACTGCTGCAGCTGGGAGACCGAGCCGCTCATAGCGTCCAGGTTCCGCTCCGTCTCGTCCATCCTGCCCTCCAGCTCCGGCAGTAGACCGTGGCGGTTGAAGCGGCGGGCCCGCTGCCAGGTGCGCAGGCGGTCGTTGGCCTCGGTGTAGGAGGTCTGCTCCTCGCCGGTGGTGACGATGGCGCTGATGCGCTTTTCCAGCTCCGGGCTGCCGCTGACGGCCATGGTTCCCTGGGCGATGAAGGCGCTGCGGCGGAAGACCTCCTTGCTGACGCCGGTGAGCAGTTCGCCGGCGTTGGCTCCGTTCATGCCCTCCACCGGGGTGTTGGTGCCGGAGTAAACGGCGGTGAAATCCCGCCCTCCATGGGAGCGCCGGACCAGGGGGCGTAGCGCAGCTTGTCGGGCAGATACCCGTTGCGGGCCCGCTCGGAGCTGTCCACCCCGTAGAGCATGGCGCGGATGAAGGCGCACCAGGTGGATTTGCCGCTCTCATTGGGAGCATAAATCACGTTGAGCCCCTCGTGAAAGCTGAGGCTCTCGTTCTGCAGCTTGCCGAAGGATGCAGTCAGCTTACGGATCTTCATGCCGCACCACCTCCTCGGCATTGTCCAGTGCCGCCAGCCCCCAGCGGGCCGCCTGCTCGATGCGGCTGCGCTGGGCCGGACTTGCGGCTTTTTCATACTGTTTGCGGAGCCTGCGCAGGAAGAGGCCGCGCAGGGTATCCTCCCCGGCGCTCTCCCACAGATCCTTCCGCAGTCTCGTCTCGTCCCGCAGCTGCAGGTCGAAGAAAAGCTCGGAGAGGCTGGCCTGCATCCGGTTCAGATCCGGGGCGGTCTCGGTCTCCCCGGTGAGGATAATCCGGTACACGTCCCGCACCGTGTCGTCCGGCAGAGAGCTGTGTACGGTGAGCAGCGGGTCGCCTCCGGTCACGTCCACGGACAGAATCTCATAGCAGCGGCTGGCGATGGAGACCGGGCGCAGCTCACAGCCCGCGTCGGACAGAGTGACAAGGCTGACGGTCTTCTCTCCCGTCTCGTCAAAGCCGCGGCCCTCCGGGCAGCCGGGCCAGGAATACCAGGTGTCGCCGATCTTTTTCAGGCCGCTGGCCTTGTGGATGTGCCCCAGCGCCACGTAGTCCATGCCGCTCTCGGCGATCTCCGCCTCGGTAACCGGATTGTAGGCGCCCGCCGCGCCGTCCAGCTCTCCGTGGAGGCAGAGCAGATTCCACAGGCCCTCCTCCTCTTTCGCGTGAAAGCCTTTCAGCAGCCCGGCACTGTGGGATTCGGTAAAAGCGGCGCCGTAGACCCGGGCGTTCAGCTCCGGCAGCGTGACGAACTGGATGCGGTTTTCGGTGAAGATATGCACGTTCTCGGAAAAGCGCAGCCGTGCGTAGGGGGAGCCGGGGGAGTAGAAGTCGTGGTTGCCCGGGGCAATGAACACCGGCACCGGAATGCTCCGCAGACTGCGCAGCAGCTCCTCTCCCGTCTCGTAATAGGGCTTGTCGCTGTCCAGCAGGTCGCCGCTGAGCAGCACCAGGTCCACCTGCTCCTGCACCGCAAGGGCGGCCAGAGAGCTCAGCAGCTGCCGCTGCTCCTTCCGGCGGATGGCGGCCTTCCCGGCGCTGAGCCCCTCAAAGGGAGAGTCCAGGTGCAGGTCTGCCGCGTGTAATAGTTTCAGACTGTTCATGTCAGGCGTATCGCCTCCGCGTTCAGACAGCGGCCGCTGTCCGTGTCGATGGTAAACAGGCAGCCCTCCAGCTTGGCAGGGCCCCTGGCCGATTCATAGCGCCGGGGCGGATCCCCCATGAATTTGCCGATGCTCTGCTCCGGGTCGATGCCCAGAACGGAGTTGGCGGCGCCGGTCATGCCCAGGTCGCTGATATAGCCGGTGCCCTTGGGCAGCACCTCCGCGTCCGAGGTCTGTACGTGGGTGTGAGTGCCCCAGACGGCGCTTGCCTTCCCGTCCAGCAGGAAGCCCATGGCCCGCTTCTCGCTGGTGCCCTCGGCGTGAAAGTCCACCAGAATGATTTTCTCGCGGATCTCCGCCATATAGCCGTCGGCGATGACGAAGGGGTTGTCGGTGTTGCTGTCCAGGGTGAAGCGGCCCATCAGGTTCAGCACGCAAACGTCCCCGAAGGGCATGCTGAACACGCCGATGCCCCGGCCCGGGCACTGGGGGCCGAAGTTTGCCGGGCGCAGGATCTTCCGCCGCTCGGCCAGGTAAGGCTGAAGCTCCGTGCGGGTCCAGGTGTGGTTGCCCAGGGTGATCACGTCGGCGCCGGCGCGGAATATGGCGTCCGCCTGCCGGGGCGTGATGCCCACCACGTTTGCGTTTTCCCCGTTGACCACGACAAAGGCGATGTCCCGTTCCTTTCGGTATTCCCGCAGCCGCTTGTCCAGAAAGGCAAGCCCAGGCTCTCCGCACACGTCGCCTACGGCAAGAATCTTCACTTCCACGGCAAGTCCCTCCCTGCTTACGTTTCCGCTTATCGTAACATTTTAGCACAACAGAGGGACGCCTGCAACAGGGG
>CAMVIC010000306.1 GCA_947167435.1 uncultured Clostridia bacterium
ACAGCACGTTCCCACCTGTGTCGATTAACTTGTGGGATGTCGTTCCCTCCATGCACATCTCCCTGTCTGCCTCTCCTCTACCAAGCTAGTTTCTTCAAATACTCCTTCAGCAGGACATAGCCCTGCTCCAGATCCTCTCTGGACGTATACTCCAACGGATAATGGGCGATTCCCTTCTCGCTGGGGGCAAAGATCATATTGCTCTTTGTTACATCGGCGAACACCTGGGCATCATGCCCGGCGCCGGCGCCACCATCGCCTCCTGGCTGTCCTACGCCGTGGAGGCCAAGTTCAGCAAGCACCCCGAAATGCTGGGCCATGGCGATCCCCACGGCATCTCCGCCTCTGAGACCGCCAACAACGCCGCCACCGGAGGCGCCATGGTGCCCCTGCTGGCCATGGGCATCCCCGGCAGCAACGCCGCCGCCATGATGATGACCGCCCTGGCCATCCACGGCGTGCAGATGGGCCCCCTGCTGCTGAAGGCCCAGCCTGAATTCCTCTCCGCCACCTTCCTGTCCATGATCTTCGCCAACATCATCATGATCTTCATCAGCCTGGGCATCTCCAAGGTGTTCGCCACCATCCTGAAGGTCCCCTACTATGTGCTGGGCACCTTTATCATGATGCTGGCCATTACCGGCTGCTACGCCTATCAGAACAGCATGGCTGACGTGTTCATCATGGTGGGCGGCGGTATCTTCGGCTTCTTCTTCAAGAAGTACGGGTTCAATCCCTCCGCGCTGGTCCTGGGCCTGGTGCTTGGCCCCATGGTGGAAAAACACTTCCGCAGAGGCATGTCCATGGTCCACAACGATATCTTCAAGTTTATGAGCAGCCCCATCGTCATCGCAGTCTTTATCATCATTATTGTCCTGTTTGCCTCTCTCATCATCAAGCAGATCCGTGCGGCCAAGGCTGGCGCGGCGAAATAAGATTTCCCTCTTTTCTGCGGGGGCACAAGGCGGAGACCGTACCTCATCCTTGTGCCCCTCATGTCTTGATTTACGAAAATTATAATGAAAATTGGTTATTGATATGGGAAAAAATAGGAATTTTACTTCATATCAAGATGCTGATATGATAAATCCAGGGTACAAAAAAGGAGCGCGACGCAGCCGTGCGCTCCGGAAAGTAAAGATAGAAAGGTCGTGACGTATGGCATTTTTCGGTAAAAAGAAAGACCAGCCCGCGGCAGTCAACACCTGGGCCGGTACGGAAAAATATGGGCCTGTCAAGCTGGCCTCCTGTGATTTTCGCGACGGACAGCAGTCGCTGATCGCCACCCGCATGCGGACGGAGGATATGATCCCCGTGCTGCAGCAGATGGACGATTTTGGCTTTGAGTGTATTGAGATGTGGGGGGGAGCTACCTTCGACTCCTGCATCCGCTTCCTGCGTGAGGACCCTTGGGACCGCATCCGGGTGTTTAAGCAGTACTGCAAAAAGACACCGCTGCGGATGCTCCTGCGGGGCCAGAACCTGCTGGGCTATACCCCGTATCCCGATGATGTGGTGGACCGCTTCGTGACCAAGGCTGCGGAGGCCGGCATCGACATCTTCCTGATCTTTGACGGTCTGAACGACATCCGCAACTGTGAGCGTGCCGCTAAGGCTGCGCTGAAGGCAGGCAAGCGGGTAGAGGGCAACATACAGTTCACCTCCAGCCCGGTCCATAATGTGGAATCCTTCGTCCGTACCGCCAAGGAGTACGTGGCCATCGGTGCCACCGCAGTCCATCTGGAGGATATGGGCGGCATGATCGACCCCAACACCGCCGGAAAGACGGTGGCCGCCGTGAAGGCCGCTGTCAATGTTCCCATCCATTACCACTCCCACTGCACCGGTGGCATGACCGAGATAACCTATTGGGAGGTCGTCCGGGCCGGGGCCGACGTGGTGGACGTAGACTGCTCCGCCATGGCCCTGGGCACCAGCCACCCCGCCGCCGAGAGCATCATCGCCGTGCTGAAGGGGACGCCCCGGGACACCGGACTGGATTACGCCAAACTGGCGCCCATCACCGCCTATCTCAAGCAGGCCCGCAAGAAATACGCCCAGTATGAGTCCAAGCTCCAGGGCGTGGACATCAATGTGGTCCGCCACCAGATCCCCGGCGGCATGCGCTCCAACCTGGAGTCTCAGCTGACCCAGATGAACGCCATCAACCGCCTGGATGAGGTGCTGGAAGAGGTGGCCCACGTCCGGGTCGACTTGGGTTATCCCCCGCTGGGCACCCCCTTCTCCCAGATGTGCGGCGCCCAGGCATCCATGAACGTGCTGGCCGGCGAGCGCTACAAGATGATCCCCAAGGAGGTCATCGCCTACGTCAAGGGCCAGTACGGCAAGGCCCCCGGTCCCGTCAGCGAGGAACTGAAAAAGAAGGTCCTGGGCCCCGAAGGCAAGCCCATTACCTGCCGTCCGGCAGACCTGATCGAGCCGGGCTATGATCGGCTGAAGGCCGAGTGCGCGGATGTCGCCCGGACAGATGAAGATATCCTCACCTATGCTATGTTCCCCCAGGTGGGCCGGGAATTCCTGACCATCAAATACGGCCTCTGATCATACTGTCTGAGGGATCTCCGGATAGGTAGCGTCGTTCTGGGCCAGGACTTGCAGGAACAGTCTCACCTGCTGCAATTCGTAGAGCCCGCTGCGGTACAGGACGTAGGTGTTGCGGAGGAAGGGTGTTCCGTCCTTCAGCCGCAGGGGCGTGACCTCGCCCCGGAAACCGTCCAGGCAGATGCTAGGACTGA
>CAMVIC010000307.1 GCA_947167435.1 uncultured Clostridia bacterium
TTCAATTATGAATAATTACAAATTGAACGCGCTCCTTTTAGGCACTCTTGACAAGAACGCCAATGTTTCAAGTAAATTCTGGTTTTTTCAGCGTAAAAAATGGGAGACCGCAGCCTGTACAGTCTCCCTCTCTGAACGTTTTCTTCTATGAAACAGCGCCTTACGCCTTTACCCAGCTGAACAGATAGCGCCAGCCCTCCGGCGCGCCGGTGACGCGGCTTTCCTGTCGGGCAAACGCGCCGGCCAATCCCCTCTCCTGCGCGGCAAGGTGGAAATGGCAGGCGCCGATCCCGACATCAACCCGCTGGATTGCAGGCGGATTGTCTGCAAGGGCATCCTTGCCAACGACGGCGTAGAAATGGAACGCACCATCGTCCATCACCACGCGCCACGGCTGGGCATTGGTGGCGGAGGGGGCCAGGCGCAGCAGTTCCAACGCCTCCGCATAAGCGCCCGCGTCCGCCTCGGTCAGCGGCGTATGAAAGTCTGCTCGGAAGAACAGGTCCTTCCAGGGTTTGCGCTGGGCAGATTTCATCGAGGAGCGCATCAGCTGCTCATGGAAGCTGGGCTTCTCAGCCGGATAGCCCACCGGCGTGATGGCGGGCATCCACTCGTTCTCCCCTGTCTGCATGGCTTTTGTAAAGCCTTCGCGGTTGAGTGTCCCCGCCAGCCAGCAGGTGCCGAGGCCCAGGTGCGTGGCGTAGAGCACCAGCTTTTCCATGGCATAGCCCGCGGCCTCCAGGCCCAGTTTTTCCTGCGGCACCACAATGCCGAGAAAGCTTCCCGCGCCCTTGATCACGCCGTAGGTGCCGAGCTTCTTCGGCTGCTCGGAGCGCTCCGTCTCGATCAGGCCGATCCTTGTGCGCACACCGAAGGGGTTTTCCGCGCTCTCGGCATAGCCCGTCAGCCGCTCTCTGTCCTCCCGGCTCAGAGGCCGCGGCGCATAGGTGCGTACGCTGCGCCGCTTTTCAATGGTCTCACGGATGGGAAAGTCCATCGTTTTTCCTCCTGTCTGAATCGTATTGCACATGTTTTGTCCTCCGAAGTCCGGAAAACAGCGGCAAAATGCCCGTCCGCGGGAGAGGCCTGCGGGCGGGCACTTGCTCAACGATTTATAAAAATCAGTTGACCTTATCCTTAAAGACCTTGGCAGCCTTGAACACGGGGGTGTTGCTGGCGGCGATGTCGATGGTCTTGCCGTTGGCGGGGTTGCGGCCCTGACGGGCGTCACGGTGCTTGCAGGAGAAGGTGCCGAAGCCAAACAGGCTGACGGGATCGTGGGCAGCGAGGGAATCCATGATGGAGTTGAGCACGCTGTTGACGACGGCCGCGGCCTCTTTCTGGGTCAGCTCATTTTCGGCTGCAACTTTTTTAATCAGTTCGGTTTTGTTCATTTTATAGGTCTCCTTTGTTCAATGTATTTGGCGACTGTGGCTTCATTATAGCAGGGTCAATCCGGCAGGTAAAGAGGAAACTTTACATTTTCAGGCACCAAAGCACGTTTTTTCGGCGCAATTTCCGGGAAATTTCCAGTTTTTCCCCGTTTCAGCTCTTTGGCGGTTTTGTCATATCCTTCAGATCGTCCATGGTCTTGCGCCCCTCCGTCTGCAGCTGGGAGACGGTGACATTGGGGAACGGGACGTTGATGCCGTACTGGTAGAAGATTTTCAGGATGGCGCGGTTCAGGAAACGTGTGAGGCCCTTGATGTCCTCCTCGTTGCATTTACAGACAATCAGAAGAACGACTCCACTGTCCCCCAGGCTCTGCACGCCAAGATATTCCGGTGCCTCAAGGATCCGTGAATCGCGTTTTTTCAGCTTTGGCAGTTCGCGCTTGAGCACAGCCTCCACGTAGTCGATATCCTGGCCATATTCGATGGCCGGGGAAACTGAGGCGTAGGAGGCCTGCCGGGTCATGTTCAGCACGCCCTTGATATCGTTGTTGTTAAAGACGCTGACGTTGCCGTCGATCCCGAGCACCTTGGTGGTCCGAAGACTGATATCAATCACGGTGCCGCGGAAGTCCTGGACCGTAATGATGTCCCCGACCCGGAAGACCCCTTCCAGTACGATAAAGAGACCGGCGATGACATCGGTGATCAGACTCTGTGCGCCGAAGCCGATGACCAGCGACAGCACGCTGGCGCTGGCCATCAGGCCGGTGGAGTTGACGCCCACCAGATACAGGCAGTAGAACAGCATCCCGATCCCAAGGCCGTATTTGAGTACGGAGAGCAGGAGGCGGCAGATGGTCTCCGTCCTGGCACCCATGACGGACGAAAGAAGCCGGAAAGGAATCTGGATAAGCAAAATGACAACCACCGTGCCGAGGAAAACCAGCCCACAGGCGCTAAGCGCAAAAATGTTCAAGCCTTTGTTCCATGCGCCGCTTAATATGTATAGCACAATGGAGTCATGCCGGAAGATTCTCTCCGCATATAAAACGGTGTATCCGATGTACAGCAGGGACAAAGCCCCGACAATTCCCATCAGAAAACGCAGCTTTTGCTCCGCACTTCGCTCCGCCCAGGGGAGCCTGACGCCGTCCCAGTGGGCGGCGGAGTTGGCCGCCGGATGATGCTTCCGGAAAGGGAACTTAAGATCCAGAAAGCTGAGCTTCAAGCCGCGCTTTCCATTGATGTCAACCGAATAAAGGGCTTCCTCCTCGTCCGTGGTAAAGACG
>CAMVIC010000308.1 GCA_947167435.1 uncultured Clostridia bacterium
TTGTCCTACAATAGCGCCTCTTTTTGTGCTGTCCGCACAATTTGGGGCTGTTCAGTTTGAGACAGCCCCTTTTCTGATCAATTTAAACCATGAACCAAACTCGATCCTCAGCCGTAGATGTCGTTGGTGTCCATGAGGGCGATCTCCAGCTCCAGGGTCTCGCCGTCGCGCCAGATGGTAAAGAGCATGGTATCTCCCACCTCCAGCGCGTCCTTCATCCTGCTGATCTCCTCCGTGGTGGTGACGGGGGTGTGGTTGACCTGGGTGATGATGTCGCCGGTCCGTACGCCCTTGGCGGCGGCGTCAGACTCCTTCACCACGTCGGACACATACAGACCCTCCGGCAGGTCATACTCCTCCCGGGCGGTATCGGGGATGACGCCGACGGTGATGCCGATGGAGGGGCGGCCGCGGACCTCGCCGTACTGGACCAGGAGATTGACCACCTGGCGCACCGTGGCGGAGGGGATGGCAAAGCCGATGCCCTCGATGCTGGAATAGGAGGACATCATCTTCATGTTGGTCACGCCGATCACCTGGCCGTACATGTTGAACAGGGCGCCGCCGGAGTTTCCCTCGTTGATGGCGGTGTTGGTCTGCAGCAGGGTCATGCTGCGGCCGTTATACTGGATGCCCCGCTCGATGGCGGAGATGATACCGTCGGTCAGGGTGCTGCGGAAGGTCTCTCCCAGGGGGTTGCCGATGGCGGCCACCCGGTCGCCCACCGTCAGGTCGCCGCTCTGGCCCAGCTCCGCCGCAGGCAGCCGCTTTGCGTCGACCTTCAGCAGCGCCACGTCGCTGATGGCGTCGGCCCCCACCAGGGTCGCGTCAAGCTGCCGGTCGTCATACAGCGTAACGCTGACCCGGTCGCAGTTTTCGATCACGTGGGTATTGGTCAGAATCAGGCCGTCGGCCGACAATATCACGCCGGTGCCCCAGTTATAGCCGGTCATGCCGTCCACGTAGCCGGTGATGGCCACCACCGAGGGCGCGCAGCGGGCGTACAGCTCCTGCAGGCTCAGGGTCTCCTCCGGAGCGGGCTGCAGCTGCGCCTGGAAATCGACGGGCAGGGGGCAGCGCTCCACCCGGATGTCCGACTTCTGGGTCTCCACCTTGGTATAGTAGTTTGCAAAGAAGTCGTCCGGATTCTCGGGCATGGGCTGGGGGGATTCCTCCGCCCCCGGCACCTCCTGCCCGAAGTCGCCGTCAAAGGGGATGATCTGGGTTTCCCGCCCCTGAGAAAAGACCAGGGAGCTGCCCACAATCATCAGCAGGGCGAGCAGAATCGCGCCTGCCGCGCGAAGCCCGTCCCGCCGGGAACGCTTTGCCTGCTTTGCTTCCGCCTTGTTCTCTGCCGGCCGCGGCGCCGCGTCGCTGCGCAGGGGCGCGTACCAGCTTTCGTTTTCATACCAGTTGTTGCTCATAGTTTTTCCTCATTTGCTTTCGTCTTCTGCTCGGCCAGCGGCAGGGTGAACACAAACTCCGTTTCCCCGTTCTCGCTGCGCACGGCGATGTCCTCGTCATGGCTGTTGATGATGGTCTTTACCAGATACAGGCCCAGGCCGACCCCCTCCTTATCCAGGCTGCGGGAGCGGTCGGACTTGTGAAATCGGTCGAAAATAAAGGGTAGATCGTCCGGCGGGATGGTCTCGCCGCTGATCCCGTCAGAGACGAAAGCCTTGCCGCTCTCGTTTTACATCCGCAGCACCAGGCAGCTGTCGGGGGCGGCGAACTTTACCGCGTTATCCAGCAGGTTGTAGATCACCTGGGTGATGGCGTCCTTGTCCGCGCGGACCAGGATGGGGTTGTCCGGCAGCTGGGGGTCCACGTCCAGGCCCTTCTTCGTGGCCCGGCTCTCAAAGCTCAACAGCGTCTGCAATATCAGCTCCGACAGATCAAACACCGTGCGGTGGGAAGCGTCGGCCGCCCGCGCCCGGGCCTGGGACACGCTGAGCATATCCCGCACCAGCCGGCTCAGGCGCCGGGTCTCGTCCCGGATGGAGCGGAGATACTTCTCCTGCTGCTCCGGCGGGATGGTGCCGTCCAGAATGCCGTCGGCAAAGCCGGAGATGGTGGTCATGGGCGTTCGCAGCTCGTGGGAGATGTTGGCGATGAATTCGCTGCGGCGCTTTTCCGCCTGCTCCAGGGAATCCGCCATTTTGTTGAAGGACTCAATGAGGGCGCCCATCTCCTCTGACGGGTCCTCCGTCTGTTTGACCCGAACTGAGAAATCACCCCGGGCAAACTTCCGGGAGGCGGCCGCCATCTCGTCCAGGGGGCGGGCCATGTGCTTTGTGTAAATCAGGGTGGCCAGCAGCGCCGCGCAGAACACGCCCAGGCCCACCACCGCCGCGATGGTCAGGAAGGCCGACCAGGCGCCCAGCATGTTGTCCACCACGTTTGTGACAAAAACCCAGCCGATGCCCTCCGTCTCGTCGCTGCCCCGTATGGGCTGCACCGCCACATAGCGCCGGACTCTGTACAGTCCGCCCAGGTCGCCGGGTCCCTCGAGGCTGCCGCTCTCCGCCTGCTTTAGAATCTCCGGCGAAAGCTGCACGCCCAGGTGCTCGCAGATGGGCGCCCGGTCCGAGCAGGCCACAATCACCCCGTCCGCGTCGGTAATGAAGACGTGGTCGCCGTTGGACTGGCCCACGGAGC
>CAMVIC010000309.1 GCA_947167435.1 uncultured Clostridia bacterium
ATCCCAACAAGTGCCTGGGCTGCGGCGTGTGCACCACCCGCTGCAAGTTCGACGCCATCCACCTGAGAAAGCGCACCAATGTGGAGAGCATCGAGTACTTCGACCGGCCCAAGGTGCTGCCCGCGTTTGAGGCCCAGCGCCGTGAGAAGATCGCAATCCGCAAGATGCACCAGAACTAATCCACAGTCCAGCAAAAACACAGCCCCAAAAGGGGCTGTGTTTTTTGTCTGATTGCCTTTTCTAGCAGATGGCACAGCCATCTGCTTGACGAACCGCTTTTCAGTAGATCGCGCAGCCGTTGCGTCCGGCCTCCTTGACCCGGTAGAGGGCCGTGTCCGCGTCGGTGAAGATGTCCCCCTGGGGGTCCTTCCGATCCGAGAAGGCCACGCCCACGCTCAGAGAGACCGGGGGCAGGTCGTCCTTGGGATGCTGCAGCAGCTCGTTTACCCACTGGATTTTGTTGAGCACCAGCTGGCGCATGGAACTGTTGGCACGGGTCATGACCACCACGAACTCATCTCCGCCGATGCGGCAGATGATATCCACCGAACGGAAGGAGCGCTGCAGCATCTCCGCCACGCGTTTGAGCACCCGGTCGCCCACGGCGTGGCCGTAGGTGTCGTTGACGCTCTTGAAGTGGTCCACGTCGATGAGCAGCAGGGCCATGTGGGCCGTGTCCACGCTCTCCATCAGCATGTCGTAGGCGCCGCGGTTGAACAGCCCCGTCAGCGCGTCGTGGGAGGCGGCGTGGCTCAGCCGCTCCCGGGCCTCCCGGTTTTCCTCCAGGATGGCGTTGTACGTGCGTGCGACGTAGCGCAGCTCCTCCGCGCCGGTGGGCGGGATGCTCTCCTGGGCCCGCATTTTCTCCACCATGATGCTCAGGGGCTTGCGAATCTGCAGGCTGATGATCACCACGATGCCCAGCACGATCAGCAAAAACAGCGCCGTCATCCAGGTCTGGATGCGCACCAGCAGCGACGTCTTGGCCGAGGCGTTCTCCAGCTCCTGGCTGGAGGAACGGATCAGCGCCTGGGTGCAGAGATTCACGTTTTCCCGGATGCGGTCCTTGGCGTGCATGTAGTTGTTGTCAAAGACCAGGTCCTGGGCGGTTTTCAGCAGCTCCTCCCGGGACATGCTCTGCTCCGCGGGCGTGAGCCGGATGGCCGCGATCTCCTCCGGAATGTCCTCCATGGGATAGTCTCCGGGCTCCAGCGTCAGGCGCATGGCCCGGTATTCCGTCTGCACCAGCTCGTTGGACAGCTCCAGCGCCGTGTTCAGTGCGGCAAGGGCACCGCTGTCCCGGCCGGCGAGCAGCCGCTCCAGGTCTGCCACCGCCTGATCTCTGCGGCGGGTGGTCTCCACCTCTTCAAAGAAGTCGTGGAGGTATTCGATCTCCCCGGTGACCACGAAGCAGCGCACCCGGTCCGTCAGGTAGTCGGAGGCCGACTCCATGTCCGCCGCCGCCAGCTGGGACGCGATATGCCGGTCGCTGGCCAAAGCCATCCGCTGATAGCCCCGGGTGACGGACAGGTCCGCGATCAGCAGGGCCGTCGCCGCGAGGAAAGCAAGGATCACGAAGAAAAGATTTGCCGTGCGCAGGTGAAGGCCCGGCTTTTCAGCCGGCAGGTCATTCTCCTGTTCGGAGGCAGTCGGCTCTTCCGTCTCATCCTCCTGCGGCAGATTGATCTGTTCCATAACGTCCTTAAGCGCCGCCTTTTCCGCTGCCCGCTGGGCATCCAGCGCCCGGGCGGCGTCCTCCGCCGCCTTCTCCACCTCCTTCTTCTGGAGGATAAAGGGCTCAAATTCCACCGCGGGCACGGGCTTGGAGAAGAAATAGCCCTGTACCAGGTCGCAGCCCAGCTGCTTGAGGGAGTCCAGCTGCTCCTCGGTCTCCACGCCCTCGGCGATCACAGGGACGGAGAGATAGTCCGCGATGTCGATGACGATCTCCAGCATCTTGGTGTTGCCGCCCTCCCGGAAGGCGCTGCGGATAAACTGCATGTCCAGCTTCAGCACGTCGATGGGCAGCGAGGAAATCATGTTCAGTGAGGAGTAGCCGGTGCCGAAATCGTCCATTTCGATCTGGAAGCCGATGCTTCTCAGCCGCTCCACCGCTTCCACGATCTGGCCGGAATTCTGGGTATAGGCCGACTCCGTCACCTCCAGATGCAGATACTCGCTTGCGAGATCGAACTCCTCCAGCAGGCTCTGCAGCGTATGGATCATGTTGGGGTCGAACATATCGATGCGGGAGACGTTGACCGAGACCGGCACCGCATAGCCGTAGCTGTCTCTCCAGCTGCGGATCTGACGGGCGGTCTCCCGCCAGACATAGTGGTCCAGCTTCTGGATCAGGCCGTTTTCCTCAAAGAGCGGAATAAAGACGCCGGGGCTGATGAAGCCCAGGGTCGGGTGCTTCCAGCGCACCAGAGCCTCGGCGCCGGAGAGGATGGGTGTGTCGGGCCGCACGTCAAACTTGGGCTGGTAGAAAACCACAAACTGGTTCTCCGCCAGGGCGGTCGGGAAGTCCTCAATGAGCTGCTCGGCAAAGAGCTGCTTTTCGTGGAGGGCCCCGTCATAGACGCCGATGGTCCGGGTGAAGCTGCCGCGCACCGTGTCCGAGGCCATTTTGGCGCGGTCGAAGCGGCGCTCG
>CAMVIC010000310.1 GCA_947167435.1 uncultured Clostridia bacterium
CCGCGCCCTTCATTTCCTGCTTGACAAGTGGGCACTACATAACGGACGGTTCTTTTGTCTTTTGTGAATAATAAAGAGAAGACACCCCCAGCGGCAAAACGTCTTCCGGAAATCCGAACAACGAACTTGACTTACACCAAGCAGTACCTTCAAGTATTACTCTATCGCAAGCATATACAAACTGCCAATACAGACCACAGATAGGGGGATCCCCTTTGAAGGGTTTGCGGAAATTCGCGAACCGCTGAAAGTGGACCGACGCAGGTAAAATGTTGATTTGGTACGGTAAACCATTCCCTCCTTTGGATGGTTCGGTACGATAGGCATTTTTCCCCCTTATCTTGACAGGAAACTGTTAAGGTAAGGGGGGTTTTCGTTACAATGACAATGGAAGATGTCATTGCTGAATTGAGCTTCGTCTGTAAGGTACTATTTTCATCGGCATATCGGTGAAAAGGCAGTCCGGGCCCTGAATGAAAACAATCCTGAAGGGAGAAGGCCGCAGGCTGCTTTTGCGCTGTTTTTTTTTCAATTGCGCAGTTGCTATAGCGAATGTTCTGTGATATGCTCCGCTCGAAGTTTCGGCAAAGAGAAAAGAATAGGACAGAAGGAGGGAGACAACATGGCGAACAATACGGCAATGGAATTTATGAAAAAGATCCTCTCGGACGAGGCGCTGAAGGCCAGTCTGGAGGGAAAAACGCCCGATGAGACGGCAGCTGCCGCGGCGGAGCTGGGCTTTGCGGTGACCGGGGAGGAGCTTCTCGCGGCGGAGCAGGAGCTTCGCAAGGCGTCCGGCGCGGACGTGGAGGAGCTGGACGAGGCGGATATGGACCGTGCGGCGGGCGGCGGATGCTGGAACGGAGAGGACGCGCCGGACGGCCATGAGATGGGCTGCCATATCTTCTACCACGACAATGACTACAGCCAGAAAACTGGCAATTTCTGCAAGCAGGTCTACTTCGTAAAGGGCTGCCGGTCTTTCGGCTGTGTCGAAACAAGTGATCTTTGACAATGAAGTACATTCTTGACCGCCGTTACCGCCTGCGCGGCTGGCATAAGCTGCCCACGGGCGTATATGATGCACAGAAGCACACAGCGCGGTTCTTTTCGCCGGAATACTACAGGCTGCTTCTGCGCTGCGACGCGGCCCACGACATCGACCCGGACACGCTGCCGGAGAAGCAGCGGGCGTTCCTGGCTGATCTGCAGGCGGACGGCGTTATTCATCCTGCGGGCTGGCTGGACTTCCTGCTGCCGGAGCAGCACTATAAAGCTTACCCTGCCCGCTACCGGCAGGAGGCGCACTGGTCCATCACAGGGGAATGCAATTTCCGCTGCGCCCACTGCTTCATGTCTGCTCCCTCCGCCAAGCACGGCAGCCCTTCCCATGAAGAGCTCATCCGCGTGGCGGACATGCTGGCGCAGTGCGGGGTCTTCCGGGTGGGTCTGACGGGCGGGGAGCCCCTGATCCGCACTGATTTCACGGCGCTCCTGGATGCTCTTTGGGAGCGGGAGATCGCCGTGACCACTCTCTACACCAACGGCTGGCTGGTGAGTGAAAAGCTGCTGGAGGAGCTGGAAAAGCGGGAGATGCATCCCCAGTTTCAGCTGAGCTTCGACGGCGTGGGCTGGCACGACTTCCTGCGCGGCGTGCCGGGTGCGGAGGAGCGGACGCTGTCTGCCCTCCGCCTGCTGCACGAACGTGGTTACAGGACAGCCGTCTCCTTTTGCCTGCACCGGAAAAACGCCCACACTCTCCGGGAGACGATCCGGCTGCTCGCCTCCCTGGGCGTTTCCAGCGTGAAGACCGGAAGCATGATGGAGCTGGGGGAATGGGCCAGGGAGGAAATGCAGGAACTGCAGCTCTCTCCCGCCGAGGAGCAGGAAATCTTTGAGCGCTATATTCCCCAATACTTTGAGGACGATGCGCCGGTGTCCCTCATGCTGGGCGGTTCCTTCGTGTACACGCCGGGGGACAGCGCGTGGAGCATTTTCAACGAACGGAGATGCCCGGAGGCGGACGAGGGCTCCATGCTTTCCTGCGGCGTGCTGGCGCAGTCCTTCTATATCGGCGCGGACGGCCTGGTCTGCCCCTGCATGGGCATGGCGGACTGCGGCTTCGCGGATCACTTCCCCAGCCTGGAGAAGATGCCCCTCAGCGGGATTCTCACGGATTCCGACCTGGTCACGTATGAATACGCCACCGTGGGCGACATCCGGGACAGGAATGAAAAGTGCAGGCAATGCAGGTTTGCGGACCGCTGCACCGGCGGGTGCAGGAATGCCGCGCTGATCGCAGGAGACGATTATTACGGCATTGATCCCGCCCTGTGCGCGTTCTTTGAAAACGGCTGGGATCAGCGGATCCGGGATGCAGCGCAGAGCGCATTCGGGGCGTATCTGAAAAGGAATCCGCCTGCCAGAGGAAGCGGGTCGGACGGTTCTTTTCACTGCCCGGATTGAACCCCGGGAAAATGGCCGGCACAAAAACCGCCCCCGCTTTTGCGCGGCCTCCATAAAACAGTATCAGCCCAAAACAGAGCAAAAAGGCATCTGCACACTGGATTGATCGATACTGAGCGGAGACAATGATCTGCTCACTGTTGGCAGGTATCAGGACGTGGAAATCGTCA
>CAMVIC010000311.1 GCA_947167435.1 uncultured Clostridia bacterium
AGAGCTCCCGGCGTTACCGGAACAAATACCGCCTGATCTGCAAACCCAACGGCAGCCTGGCGGCGGAGACGGTGGAGCTTGCCAAAGGCGGCAGCCTGCAGGCGGCCGGGCTCGCCATGCACGTGCTGGCGGATACCTGGGCCCACGCCAATTTCGCGGGGACGCCCTCCCTGGTGATCAACAACACCAACCGGCACTTTTACGAGCTGCTGCCGGACGGCACGGAGCGGGCGGTCCGCTTCCGGCACAATCCCTCCGCCCCGGATGACCTGGAGGCCGGGATCTATACCAACAGCCTTTTTCAGATGGAAGAGAATTCCGTCATGAATCTGGGCCACGGCCGGGCGGGCCATCTGCCGGACTACAGTTTCATGCGCTACCGGTATCTGCCGGCCTGGGGCGGCTATGCGGAGATCGTGAAGGACAACCCGGACGACTATTTTCACGCCTTTTGCCAGATGATCGAGGCGCTGAAATACCTGCGGGGCGAGCGGGACTCCTTTGCGGTGGAGCGCTATGACTTCGCCGCCGTTCAGGGCCTGGAGGAGGAGATCCGAACGATCCTGAACCGGCGCCAGCCGGATGCCTGCGCCGACTGGAAGGCCCTGGGCGAGCGGCTCAGCGGCCGGGAGATTCAGGACTTTGACCTGGCGCTTTACCAGCGGGAATACCTGGACGCCCCGGAATCGGAGAAGGACGGCACCTTCCTGGGCCGCTTCATCCTGGCCGCCCTCGCCCAGAAGAGCATGGTGACCAACCGGATTTTCAAATCCGGCAGTCTTCTCGCCGGCTACTCCGTGGAGCTGCGCAGCGACCGCTTTCGCGGGATGCGGGACTTCCGGATGCTGGTTGAAAGCAGAAGGGGGGAGAGCAGATGACCAAGATTCAGCGAATCCGCGCCTTCCTCGGCGGCGTGATGACGCTGCTGGGCGCCGGGGCGCTGCTGGTCACGCCGGACAGGGGATACCAGATCATCGCCCTGGTACTGGGTATCGTGCTGTTTGCCCGGGGCATCCGCGCGCTGGTTTTTTATTTCTCCATGGCGCGGAACATGGTCGACGGCAAGCTCAGCCTGTTCTACGGGATCATCCTGCTGGACCTGGGGATATTCGCCTACACGCTGACGGATATCGCGCCCTTCTATATCGTGCTCTATCTGCTGGTGACGAATCTTTTCGCGGGGGTCGTTGACGTGCTCCGCGCCCTGGAGGCCAGACGCATGGGCAGCCGCTGGCGGCTGAGCATGGCCATCGGGGCGGCGAATATCCTGCTGGCCCTTGTCTGCGGCTTCTGCCTGCACAGGCTGTCGCTGCTGACCTATGTGTACGCCGCGGGCCTTGTGTATTCCGGGATTCTGCGCATGGCACAGGCCTTTCGCCGTTCGGCAATTCCATACATTCCCTGAAAGAGGTGAAACGAATATGAACCGGAAAAAAGCGCTGCTGATCGTCCAGTCCCTTCTATGCGTCGCCCTTGTGGTGCTGCTTATCACGGCGACTCTGGGCATCTACCGGGAGGGCCTGGCCCTGAAGGCGGAAAATCCCCTGAGCTGGATTTACACCAGAGAAAAGGCGGCCGCGGCATTGCGCCCGGTGCTCCCGCTGCTGGTGCTGGGCCTTGTGATGACGGCCGTCGGCCTTGTCCTGGGAATCCGGGACGAAAGCGCCGAGAAGGGCGTGCAGGACACGGAGTGCCTGCGGGACCTGACGGCGGCACGGGTGGCCGCCCCCAGCGGGGAGATGCAGGCGGAGCGGGCAAAGCAGAAACGGCTGCTTTACGGCGGCTGGGCAGTCTTCGCCCTGTGCATGGTTCCCATCCTGCTCTATCTCTCCAATGGCGAGCATTTCCCCAACGGGGAACTGGAGCCGATGTTTTACGCCCTGATCGGGCACGTGCTGCCCTGGATTGCCCTGGGCCTTGCCGCGCTGATGATCTCCACGGTGCTGCAGGAGAAGAGCATGCAGCGGGAGATTCAGGCGGCGAAGGAGCAGATCAGGCGGGAGAAGGACGCCGGTGTTTCGCCGGAAGGGGAGAAAAAGGCGGAAAAACCGCGCCTTGGTGCCGGGACGCTGCGCCTGGTGCTGCTGGTGCTTGCAGTGGTGCTGATCGTGGCGGGGGTATATAACGGCAGTGCCAGGGACGTCTTTGGCAAGGCGGTAAAAATCTGTACGGAGTGTGTCGGACTTGGATAACGTAAAAAACACCGGGCGGCCGTCGCTCCGCCCCTCTACCAGAAGACTCATCCAGCTCTACAGCGCGCTGCTGCACAACGCGCATCTCAAGGGCTTTATCGACGGAGAAATTTACCAGGGCAAGGCGAAATACGCCTGCGTCCCCGGCTTCAACTGCTATTCCTGCCCCGGCGCCGTGGGCGCCTGCCCCCTGGGCTCGATCCAGAACGCCCTGGCCTCCACCGGGCACCGGGCCGGCTGGTACGTGCTGGGCATTATTCTGCTCTTCGGCGTCACCCTGGGGCGTACCATCTGCGGATGGCTCTGCCCCCTGGGGCTGATCCAGGAGCTGCTGCACAAGATTCCCACCTATAAGCTCAAGAAGAGCCGCGTCACCCGGGCGCTGTCCTGGCTCAAGTACGTGATTCTGGCGATCTTCGTGGTGGCGATCCCCCTGTGGTAC
>CAMVIC010000312.1 GCA_947167435.1 uncultured Clostridia bacterium
ACGGCAACGCCACCTTCCTGGACACCATCATGATCTATCAGTCCATGTCCGGCGACGCGGCCAGCGGCACCAGCCATTTCGCCATGACCGGCGGCAGCCTCACCAGCAAAAGCGGCCACGTCTTCCACGTGACCAACACCAGTGCCGTCATCACCCTTCAGGGCGTCGAGATCGTGAACGAGGACCCTGACAACATTCTCCTCTCCGTCTGCGCCGACGGCTGGAGCGGCGGCAGCAACACCGCCGCGGTCAAGGCCATTGCCCAGAGCCTCAGCGGCGCCGTCAAGGTGGGCAGCGATTCTCAGTTGAGTCTGGAACTGAGCGAGGGCTCCTCCTTCGAGGGCAGCATCGACGGCAGCATCGTAAACGCCGGGGGCGAGACCGTCTCCACCGAGACGGGCAGCGTCAGCGTCACCCTGGACGAGAGCAGCACCTGGACCCTCACCGGCGACAGCTATATCACCAGCTTCACCGGCGACATGGCCAACGTAAACCTCAACGGCTATACCCTGTACGTAAACGGCCAGGCGGTGAGTTAAGCCTAAGCCGGCAAAACGGGACCGGAAGACGATTTGTCTTTCGGTCCCGTTTTGCAGTTTTCAGTATTCAGTTTCCAGAGGAGCAAAGCGGCGAAGCCGCAGTTGTCAGTGCTAAGCACCAGCCTCTAAGCACTAAGCACTAGCGCCGCAGGCCGTGCCGGTCCAGAATCTCGCCTGCCGGGTCGTCCCCGGGGTTAAAGACGTTCACGTAGCCCTGGAGCATCCGGGCCTTGGCGGCCAGGGCCCGGCAGCGGCCGCAGACGTGGATATCGCACTTGAAGCGGCCGTTTTTCGCCTCCTGCACCAGGTTTGCCGCCGGGGAGTTGCCGTCAAAGGCCAGCAGCACCGATTCCCGGCGCTTGAAGATCTCATAGGCGAAGCTCTTGTACAGTCCGTTGCCGCTGGGCTCGATGGAGGGTCGCACGCTGACCCCGGCGCGCTGCAGCCGCTCCGCCTCGGCGGCGCTGACGGCGGCGGGCACGAAGGCGAAAATCCGGAAGCGCCCGGCGTTTCGCCGCAGGAGATAGCCCTCGTAGCCGCAGAGCCGGTGCCCGATGACGAAGAAGCACTTCTCCGGGTCCGCCCCGTCCAGAAGCGCGTCCACAATGCGCCTGCCCTCCGCGTCCATGCGGGTTTCGTGCCGGTCGCTGTTGAAGCTGCCCCCCGCCAGAATCAGCGGCAGGCCCGTCTCCGGCAGGGGGAGAATCTGCCCGGCCAGGGCGGCGGCGGTCTCCCGCTTGTCGGCGGCGCGCCAGAGGACGGACTCCACCGGCGGACTCTGCCGGATGCGCCCGGCCAGGAAAGCCGCCATCTCCTCCCCCCGGCACAGCCGGGCGAAGCTCTCGCACTTGCGGGCGAAAAGGCGCAGACTCTCCTGCCGGATTTCCTCCTCCGCCGCCCGCATCTGCCGCAGCTCCTCATGGCTCAGGCCCAGCAGCTTTTCCAGGCTCAGCTCCTCCTCAATGGGCGTGGTGCCGTAGAGGGCGGCCCCGTCGGTGCCCTGCACGCAGCGGATTCCCGCCTGCAGATACTGCTTGAGGGGGTGCCGGTCCAGGTCGCTGAGGTTGTTCAGGCGCACGTTGGAGGTCAGCTGGAATTCCAGCACCGCCCCGTCCTGCCGCAGCTGGCTGAGAAGCCGCCGCCCGGCGGGAGAGCGCAGGTTGCTGGTGTACAGGCCGTGGCCGATGCGCAGGGGCGGCATGGCCTGCCCGGGGGCAAGGGCCTCCCCCACGCAGCGGAGGGAGTTTGCCACGTTGTCCCGGAGGCTGTCGTTCTCCCCGGCGTGGATGCGGATGACGAAGCCCGGGTTTTCCCCGGCGATGCGCACCAGCTCCTTTATCAGGCTCTGCAGCTGGGTGATGTCGTTGATCTCCTCCCCCACGATGTCGCTGCCGGCAACGTAGGGGTCGCAGGCCACGGCCCGCAGCACCTGCAGATTCTCCGCCAGATAGTCGTTTGGGGTCACGCTGTCCTTCACGATGGTCAGCGGAATGCGCCGGATGGCCGCCAGGAAGCGGAGCAGCACCCCGGTCTCCCGGGTGACGGCCGGCATGACGCGGTGAATCTGGGCCAGAAGCGCCGGCGCCTGCTCCCGCTTGACAAGGCCCGTGTCGGAAATCTCCGCATAGTCGATGCCGTAGCGCCGGTAGCCCCGGGCAATCCACAGGAGCTTGTCCTGAAAGAGGGTGTTTTCCGCATAGTCCGGGTTCTGCCGGTCCCGCTCCATCTGCCCCAGCAGGGCCGAGACGCTCTCGTCCGGCACGCTCAGGCCCCCGGTTTCGATCCGGTCCTCCGCCTCCGTGCCCTTGGTGAACACGTAGCGGTAGAGATAGACCTTCTCCAGGTCGGCAAACACCGCCTGCCCGTCCTTGGGCACCGCCAGAGACACCCGGATCCGGGAGAGGTTCCAGGCCGCGTCCGCGGGGTTTCGGAGGATCAGGTCGGCAAAGTTCAGAAAGCAGTTGTCGTCGATCTTCCGCTCCCGGTATTTCCCGCTGAGGCCGGAGTCGGCGAAGGCGGCCTCCGCCGCCAGGCGCCGCCTGGCA
>CAMVIC010000313.1 GCA_947167435.1 uncultured Clostridia bacterium
GTGTCGGCGCCTGCGACGCGCACGTCCGCACCCATGGAGTTGAGGAAGTGGGCCAGGTCCACGATATGGGGCTCCCGCGCCGCGTTCTCGATAATGGTCCGGCCGGAGGCCAGAACCGCCGCGATCATAATGTTCATGGTGGCACCCACGGACACCTTGTCAAGGTAAATCCGTGCGCCGTGGAGACGGCCGCCTGCTGCGTCCGCGTATACAAAGCCGTTCTTCACATCAACCGTGGCGCCCAGGGCGGTCATGCCCTTGATGTGCTGGTCGATGGGCCGGACGCCGAAGTTGCAGCCGCCCGGCATGGTGGTCTTGGCGCTGCCGAAGCGGCCCAGCATGGAGCCGATGAGATAGTAGGAAGCGCGGATCTTGCGCATCAGGTCATAGGGTGCGTCCTGATTGCGGGCCTTGCTGCAGTCGATCTCGATGGTTGATTTATTGATAAAGCTGACGCGGGCACCCAGCTCCGCAAGAATGGTCAGCAGTTTGTCCGTGTCACTGATTTGGGGAATATTCTCGATCCGGCAGACGCCATCCACGAGCAGTGCCGCCGGGATGATTGCCACCGCGGCATTCTTGGCGCCGCTGATTTCCACTTCACCATGCAGCGCAGTGCCGCCGTTAATCACGTATTTATCCAAAGTTTACACCTTCCATATCCTTCAGCGGCCCCAGATTTTGAGTCCACTGAATGGTTACTATAACACATATCGTGGAAGAAGGCAACTGTTTTCCTCTCCGCCTATGTGTCGCCGGGGAACAATCAGGCTCAGCCGCGCCGACTGCGAAGGATCTTCTCCGCCTTCAGCACCGCCACAATGGTCTTTGCGTCGTCCATCTCCGACAGCGTTTCCAGGGGGATCTTTTCCACGTTCAGGTACTCGTCCTGATCCGGATGGCTCGCGCCCGCGTGCAGGCCCAGGGCCAGGTACAGATGCAGCCGTTCGGTGCAGAAGCCCGGGGATGAGCAGCAGCTTCCCAGCTCCACGATCTCGTCGGCGGTAAAGCCGGTCTCTTCCGACAACTCCCGCATGGCTGCGGGCAGCGGCTCCTCTCCATACTCCAGCTTGCCGGCCGGCATCTCCAGCATGGTGCGCTGGAAGGGATAGCGGAACTGCCGGACCATATAGCAGTGGCCCTCCTCGTCCACGGGGAGGACGCCCACGCCGCCCGGATGCTCCACCACCTCGCGCTTTACAATCTTGCCGGTGTGCAGCTCCGCCCGGTCCAGCACCACCCGAACGATGATGCCCTTGTATTTCTCTTCTCCGTCAATCCGTTTCTCCCAATATTCCACGGACTGCTCCTTCCGCGCCGGGAGGCAGTCCCAGGCGCAAATAATTGAATTTACAGAAATCGCTTTACATAATTGCCAGATACAGTATAGCACAGCCCTTTCCCGATTTCCAGATTATTTATTCGGAATCCGCCATTTTTTTCGGGGAAAATCCGGTCAAAATGGTCAAAAAGGTTCTAATTATATAATTTTCTGTTACGTCGCGAAGACGAAACGGTTACACAGTTCGGCTTTCCCGCTCTCTTGTCCGGTCCGCTTCAGCGCCGCGGCGGCAGATTTACATTTTATTCTTTTATTTTGCCTCCGCCTGTGATATACTCATTTTCCGAAGGGAAGTGAAACCGTGGCGCCAAAGCAGCAGGGCATCAAAAAAATTGCCGACAACCGGAAGGCCTTTCATGAATATTTCGTGCTGGAGCGCTACGAGGCCGGGATCGAGCTGGCCGGGACGGAGGTCAAATCCATCCGCGCCGGGCAGGTGAATCTGAAGGATTCCTTCTGCACCGTCAAGGATGGAGAGCTGTTCGCCCGGGGGCTGCACATCAGTCCCTACGAGCACGGCAACATCTTCAACAAAGACCCCATGCGTCCCAAGCGCCTGCTCATGCACAAGCGGGAGATCCTCAAGCTGCAGAGCCGGGGCATGCAGGACGGCGTGGCTCTGATCCCACTGTCCCTGTATTTCAAGGACAGCAGAGTCAAGCTGGAGCTGGGCCTCTGCAAGGGCAAAAAGCTGCACGACAAGCGTGACAGCGCGGCCGAGCGGGAGTCCAAGCGCGATATCGACAGAGCATTGAAAGAGAGGAATTATCGATGAGCAATCCCATTGTCACCATTGAAATGGAAGACGGCGGCGTGATGAAGGCCGAGCTCTATCCGGAGATCGCCCCCAACACCGTCAACAACTTCATCTCCCTGGTCAAGAAGGGCTTCTATGACGGCGTGATCTTCCACCGGGTCATCCCCGGCTTCATGATCCAGGGCGGCGACCCCAAGGGCGTCGGCATCGGCGGTCCGGGCTACTGCATCCGCGGTGAGTTTACCGCCAACGGCTTCAAGAACGATCTCAAGCACGACCGCGGTGTTCTCTCCATGGCACGCACCATGGCCCCCAACTCCGCCGGCAGCCAGTTCTTCATCATGCATGAGGACTCCCCCCATCTCGACGGCCAGTACGCCGCCTTCGGCAAGGTCATCGAGGGCATCGAGGTTGTGGACAAGATCTGCTCTGTCCGCACCGACTACAACGACAAGCCCCGGATCCCCCAGGTCATG
>CAMVIC010000314.1 GCA_947167435.1 uncultured Clostridia bacterium
GACGATGAGAGCGGCATCGCCCTGATGGAACGCATAAACTCTGAGAGCCGGAAGCTCGGCGTCTTCTCCCTGCGCGGCAAACCGGGCGCGATCGCCGTGGACCTGCCGGACGGAGATTATGTAAACCGCATTGATGACAGCGCCGTGACTGTACAGGATGGGAAGCTGTTGTCAGCCGGAAAACCCATCATTCTGATTCTCTCCCGCTGAGAAGCTATACGCACGTTCGCCCCGCCGATGGCGGGGCGATTTTTTATTCCATCATCGTGAGCCAGTCGTCGTCCATAGGGCTGAGGAAAGGGACGGGCTGAACCGGCTCCGGTTTGGGCGTCGGCGGCGCCTGGGTGGGCGGCGGGGCGGGGGTCTCGGTGAGGGTCAGCCAGTCTTCCGCCGGGGCCGGCGTCCGGATGGGCAGGGGTGCCGGCGTCTGGACCGGCGCCTCCCAGTTCTCCTCCTCAATCTCCGGTTCCCCGGTCAGCGCCTCCGGCGCCGGGCGGCGGCTCATGTCAAAGTAGGCCAGTCCCTGCAGGGCAGTGGTACAGCAGACCTCGCCGTTGTGCAGATAGGCCAGGTCCAGCTGCCCCTCCCCGATAGGCGCGGTGCCGGGGTTGAGTGTTGTGTTGATCATTTCCAGCCAGTCGTAGAGATCGAGGAAGGTGTAGCTCAAGTCATGAACGAAGGCCGGGGTGTTGGGAGCGGTGTAAAAGCGGATGTCCTCGCTCTTGCAGCGCATGAGCTGGCGGGCAAACCAGGCCATGTTGGCGGCGGAGAGGTTGGTGTCCATGCTCTGGGCCAGAATCGCCGCCACCTGGGGCACGTTCGGGATCTTGCCGAGTTGGATAAACTGGTCTGCCGCGGCCTTGAGGAAGTCGTGCTGGACCGAGATGCGGTCGATGTCCCCGTTGACATAGCCGCTGCGGTAGCGGCAGAGCCACATGGCCTGCTCGCCGCTGAGCTTCTGGTAGCCCGGCTCCAGGTCGATGACGGGCCCCTGGTCGTAGTACATGCGCTGCGGCACCTCATACCAGATGCCGCCCATGGCGTCCACAGCCCGCTGGAAAGCGTCCAGATCGATCACCGCGTAGCAGTCCACATCAAAGCCCACCAGCTTTTTGATGTGGCGCAGCAGCGCCTCGCTGCCGACGCCGCCGTTGTTGACCGCGCCCCAGTAGACGCTGTTGAGCTTGCGGACCGGGGTGTTGACGTTGATGAGCGTATCCCGCGGGATACTGACAAAATTGGCGGTGTGGCGCACCGTGTCAAGCTTGCCGACCATGATGGTGTCGGTGTTGCCGGTGCCGTCATCGCTGCCGGCGAGGAGCATGGTGTAAACCCCGTCCTGCCGTGCGGTGTCAAAGGCCTTGCCGCTCTCCGCCGTAGGCTGGGCTGAGGCGGAGGCCGCCGGGGTCTGAGCCCCGCGATCCCAGAGCTCCGGCTGGGCGGCCGCCACGGGCGGCTTTTCCCACGCGCTGTACAGCAGCACCGCTCCCAAAGCCGCCGCTCCCAGTCCGCCGAGTCCCGCCAGGGCCCATTTGATCCATTTTCTTCCGCGCATCTCTCCGTTTTCCTCCTGCAGGCGTCATTGTTCTTACCCGGAAGTATGTCCCAAATCCCCGAAAAACATTCACAAAGATTATCAAGCCCTGCTTTTGGATTCTGTTGGGTTTTACCGAAATGCGGCGAAGGCATTGACTTCAACGCCAAAAAGTGCTAAAGTCAGGCCAACCTAACAAGGGAGAGTCATCATGGCCAACGTTCGCTTTGCTTATGCATACCGCTATTCCTATTACTTTTATGGAAAAAGTAATAGCGGTTTGTGCTGCAAAGATTGCTGAGGTCCGGATTTGAAATAGGAATTTAAGTTCCGAGACGACGCCGCACAGACTGCTGTCTGTGCGGCGTCGTTTTTTCTCCCCTGCCGCGGAAAGCCACTTGCACATTATGGATAAAAGGAGAATACAAAAATGAAAAAGCTTGTCACTCTGATCCTTGCCCTTTCCTTCGTCTTTATGCTGGCCGCATGTGGAAGCAGCGCCAGCGCTCCCGCTGCGGCCGAACCTGCCGCAGCATCCGCCGACGACGGCTTCACCGTCGGTATCTGCCAGCTGGTCCAGCACCCCGCGCTGGACGCCGCCACCGAGGGCTTCAAGGAGGCCCTGGTGGAAAAGCTGGGCGACAAGGTCAGCTTCATTGAGCAGAACGCCTCCGGCGACTCCGCCCTCTGCTCCACCATCTGCAGCCAGTTTGTGAGCGAGGAAGTGGACCTGATCATGGCAAACGCCACCCCGGCCCTGCAGGCCGCGGCCTCCGCCACCGCCTCCGACGGCGATCGCATCCCCGTTCTTGCCACCTCCATCACGGACTTTGCCTCCGCCCTCGCCATCGACGACTGGACCGGCGTCACCGGCACCAACATTTCCGGCACTTCCGATCTGGCCCCTCTGGGCGGACAGGCCGAGCTGCTCCATGAGCTCTTCCCCGACGCGGAGACCGTGGGCATTCTCTTCTGTGACGGTGAGGCCAACTCCCTC
>CAMVIC010000315.1 GCA_947167435.1 uncultured Clostridia bacterium
TATTTCAGGTCCGGCATATACACCTGCACCAAGCCGTCCAGCAGCCGCAGAGACTCCACGCTCTCATAGCCGGAGCTGTTCCAAACCACGGGAATGCCCAGGTCCAGCCCGGCCAGCGCCTCCGCGATGGGGCGGGTGAAGTGGCTGGGGGTGACCAGATTGATGTTGTGCACGCCCGTGTCCCGCAGCCGCAGCAGAAGCTGCCGCAGAGCGGGGACCGTCAGCGTCTCGCCGGTGCCGCCGCCCCGGCTGATCTCCCGGTTCTGGCAGAAGACGCAGCGCAGGCTGCAGCCGGTGAAAAATACCGCGCCGCTGCC
The DNA here is from genome assembly GCA_947167435.1 of uncultured Clostridia bacterium. The sequence goes on from CAMVIC010000315.1 coordinate 318, forward strand.
GCGGCTGCCGCTGATGCAGGGCTCCTCTCCGAAATGGGGGGCGGCCCTTGCCACCCGGGGAAGGGCGGGACTTGCGCACAGGCCCCGGCCCCCGGCCCCGTCCCGCTTCGCACCGCAAAGGCGGGGACAATCGTTGCAGATATACTCCATGAAAAGCGCTCCTGACGCAGATGGCGGCGGCGCCGCGGCGAGGGATTTGCCGGAAGCAGGAACTGCCGGACTGCCGGATGCCGCCGTCAAGAATCATACTGGCAAAATGACAAGAAATCGCCTCTTTGCACGGGTGATTATACCCCGGATTTGGTGATTCTGCAAGAACTTATAAAATGTGCGTAAAAGTGCATGATTTTTTGAAATTTTGTGCTAAAATACAGCTGAACCGAAGCAAGGAATACAGACTTGCGAAACACGCCGGGAGGGAAGCGCATGCTGGATATTGTCCTGGTGGAGCCGGAAATTCCCCACAACACCGGGGCCATCGCGCGCACCTGCGCCGCCACGGGGGCACGGCTGCATCTCATCAGGCCCCTGGGCTTTGACATCTCCGACAAGGCGGTAAAGCGCTGCGGTCTGGACTACTGGCATCTGGTGGACCTCAACGTCTACGACAACTTGGACGAGTACTTCGCTAAAAACGGGGACGAGGGTCTGTGGCTTGCCACGACCAAGGCGCCCCGCTCCTATGCGGAGGCGGACTTCTCCGGGGAGAAGGTGACGATGTTCGGAAAAGAGACGGCGGGGCTGCCCCAGTGGCTGCGGGAGAAATACCGGGACCGCTGCATCCGCATCCCCATGGTCTCCGAGGCACGCAGTCTGAATCTTTCCAACTCCGCCGCGATTCTGGCTTACGAGGCGCTGCGGCAGCAGGGCTTTCCCGGCCTGATGCGCACGGGCAGCATGTCCCAATTCTGATGTAAAAAATATTATTTTAAGGAGGCTCCCCATGAACTACAACAAGAAGACCATCTACGATGTAGACGTCAAGGGCAAGAAGGTCCTGCTCCGCTGCGACTTCAACGTCCCCCAGGACAAGAAGACCGGCGAGATCACCAGCAACAAGCGTATCGTCGCGGCTCTCCCCACCATCCAGTACCTGCTGGACCAGGGCGCCGCTGTTATCGCCTGCTCTCACCTGGGCAAGCCCGCGGCCACCTTTGACAGCTACGTGAAAAAGCAGGTGGAAAAGGGCAAGAACGAGGCCGACATCACCCGCGAGGACTGGGAGAAGTCCCTGCGCAAGCTGACCCTGGCCCCCGTTGCCAAGCGCCTGAGCGAGCTGCTGGGCAAGGACGTGATCTTTGCCGCCGACACCATCGGCCCCGACGCACAGGCCAAGGCCGCCGCACTGCAGCCCGGCCAGATCATGCTGCTGGAGAACCTCCGCTTCGCCAAGGGCGAGACCAAGAACGACCCCGCCTTCGCCAAAGCTCTGGCCGACATGGCGGAAATCTTCGTGTCCGACGCCTTCGGTACCGTCCACCGCGCCCACGCCTCCACCGCCGGCGTCGCGGCCTATCTGCCCGCCTACTCCGGCCTGCTGGTGGACAAGGAGCTGTCCATCATGGGCAAGGCTCTGGACAACCCCGCCCGTCCCTTCGTGGCAGTTCTGGGCGGCGCCAAGGTCTCCGATAAGATCAACGTCATCAACAACCTCCTGGAGAAGGCCGACACCATCATCATCGGCGGCGGCATGGCCTACACCTTCAAGAAGGCCCAGGGCTTCGAGATCGGCAAGTCCCTGCTGGAGGCCGACCGCATCGACTACGCCAAGGAAATGATCGCCAAGGCCGAGGCCAAGGGCGTGAAGTTCCTGCTGCCGGTGGACAACATCTGCGCCGCGGAGTTTGCCGCCGACGCCGAGCCCGTCCTGGTGGAGGGCGACATTCCCGAGAACCTGATGGGCATGGACATCGGCCCCAAGACCCGCGAGATGTTTGCCAATGCCGTCAAGGGCGCCGGCACCATCGTGTGGAACGGACCCATGGGCGTCTTTGAGTTCGACACCTTTGCCGAGGGCACCAAGGCCATGGCCAAGGCTCTGGCCGAGTCCGGCGCCGTGACCATCGTGGGCGGCGGCGACTCCGCCTCCGCAGTGGAAAAGCTGGGCTTTGCCGACAAGATCACCCACATCTCCACCGGCGGCGGCGCCTCTCTGGAGTTCCTGGAAGGCAAGGAGCTGCCGGGCGTGGCCTGCCTGCTGGACAAGTAAGA
>CAMVIC010000316.1 GCA_947167435.1 uncultured Clostridia bacterium
TCCGCCCTTCACGACAAAGTGAACCGGAAAGGTCTCCTCCGGCTCCGTCTCTCTGGCCCGTATGCTGAATACCCCCGTTGCATAGGCGGTAACCCCCAGCAGTACCGTGATGACGGCCGCAATCAGGGCGGTACGGAATACCCGTGCAGGCTTTTTTATCGTCTTTTCCCCACTCCCGGTTCCAAAAAAGCGCCCAGCATCCTGGACCTGCTTTTCGTCCAGCGTATTCAGCGCCTCCATCAGATCATAGCGGTTCATAGCAGTCCCTCCCTGTCCAATTCCTTACGCAGCCTGACACGCAGCCGGTGCAGCAGGCTTTTCACTTTGCTCTCGCTCCAGCCGAAACGTCCTGCGATCTCTTTTACAGACAGCATATACCAGTATCGCCCCAGAAAAACCAGACGTTCCTTTTCGTTCAGTGCGTTTATAAAGCTCTGCACTGCCGCGGCCAGTTCCTTCGCCTCTACCTCCCGGGCCGGATCGCCCTCAGCGGGCAGAATCTCCGCCAGTTCATCCAGTGCCAGTGCTGCCTCTCCCTCTCCGCGTTTCTGGCTGTGTTCCGCGCGCAGGCGGTCTATGGCCAGATGGCGCGTCAGGCAGCCCAGATAGCCGCCGAGGAAGGCCGGCCGCTTTTCCGGCATGCTGTTCCATGCGGCAAGCCAGGTGTCATTCACGCACTCCTCCGCGTCACAGTCATTCCGGCAGAGCCGGTGGGCGATGCTTCGGCAGTATCCGCCGTATTTCTTTTCCGTCTCGGAAATGGCCCGGTCTGAGCGCTGCCAGTACAGGTTTACAATGGCCGCATCTTCCATGGCTTTTCCCTTCTCTCATACCATATTGAAAAGCTTTTCACTTCTGTACACGGAAAAGAATCCCCGCGGTTGCATCTGATCGTGGGAATCTTTAAGAAGGAGGCTGAAGCCGGGCATACCTGATGCCCGGCTTTGCCTTTATTTCACGCTGAAAAGCAGGTCGCCGTAAGACGGGACCGGCCAGAAAGCGGCCGCTGTGTGGGTCTCCATTTCATCCACCACAATCCGAAGCTCGTTCATAGCCGCGAACACGGCGCTCTTATAGTATTGCGCAAGCTCCAGCGAGTCTGTGATGGTTTTGACTTCCAGAAGCGCGTCCTCCAGTGCCTTTGCCCTGGAGACGGTCGCTGCCGTCAAGGTGCTGATCTGTGCGGTCAGCTCTGTTTCAAAGCTGCAGTCGATGCTGTCACCGAGTGTCTTCTTCGCCAGCGCTGCCTCCGCCAAAGTACGGGAATAGGCGCTGACCGAGGGAAGAATATCCTTCCAGACCATATCCAGCATGGTGAGCGCTTCAATGTGCAGCACTTTGCAGTAGTTGTCCAGCTTGATCTCATACCGGGCACGGATTTCCGCCTCGGAATACACCTTGTGCCTTGTGAACAGTTCGATGTTTTTCGGTGCAAGATAATAGGGCACGCAGTCAGGTGTCGCTTTCAGGTTCAGCAGACCCCTCTGCTCCGCCTCCCGGATCCAGGCGTCATCATAGCCGTTGCCGTTGAAAATGATGCGCTTATGCTGCCGTATGACCCGCTGAATCAGGTCGTGCAGCGCTTTCTCGAAATTCTCAGCGCCTTCCAGCTCATCGGCGTACTGCCTCAGAGACTCCGCCACCGCAGTATTCAATACCACGTTTGGGCCGGAGATGGACTGGGACGAGCCCAGCATACGGAATTCAAACTTATTGCCGGTGAATGCGAAGGGAGAGGTTCGGTTGCGGTCGGTGGTGTCTTTGGGGAATTTGGGCAGAACGTGCACGCCTACCTTGATCAGTTCCTTCTCCTTGCCGCCGTAGGGTGCATCGTTTTCAATGGCGGTCAGAATGCTCTCCAGCTCTGTTCCCAGGAACATGGACACCACGGCAGGCGGCGCCTCGTTTGCGCCGAGGCGGTGGTCATTTCCGGCGGAAGCGACGCAGAGGCGGAGCATATCCTGATAATCATCCACCGCCTGAATAACGGCGCACAGGAACAGCAGGAACTGCGCGTTTTCATAGGGGGTATCCCCCGGCTCCAGCAGGTTGACGCCGGTATTGGTGCAAATGGACCAGTTGTTGTGCTTGCCGCTGCCGTTGACGCCGGCAAAGGGCTTTTCGTGAAGCAGGCACACCATGTCATATTTCTTCGCAATGGTGCGCATGAGCTCCATGGTCAGCTGATTGTGATCGGCAGAAATGTTGGTGGTAGTAAAGATGGGTGCAAGCTCGTGCTGACCGGGAGCCACTTCGTTGTGTTCCGTCTTGGCCATAACGCCAAGCTTCCACAGCTCCTCGTTCAGTTCTTTCATAAAAGCGGCAACCCGAGGCTTGATGGCGCCGAAATAATGGTCGTCCAGCTCCTGTCCCTTCGGCGGCTTTGCTCCGAAGAGGGTACGCCCGGTATAAATCAGGTCCTTGCGCTTTTCATAGACAGATTTGTCGATGAGAAAGTATTCCTGCTCCGGGCCCACCGTGGTTTTAATGGAGGTCACGTCCTCGTTCCCGACGAGCTTAATAAT